>JAJRVC010000732.1 GCA_024277475.1 Deltaproteobacteria bacterium | reverse complement strand
AGGCCTCATTCGGCACAAAGCTATTGGCCCGCGAGACTGGGCCAACGATGAAACACTGGAAGCCTTCACGCAAATGATATTGGGAAGCTGATTATGAAGAACTTCACTAAAACCTTGTTGGTCGCAGCTATCTTTATTTTTATCGCGCAAAATGCGATGGCGCACGGCGGCGGCGGTCATAAAAAAGAAGCCGCCCCGGTTATCAGCACAGAGCCTTCCGCAACCGACCCCATGTATGCAATCGAAGAAAAGGAACCCGACCCTTTTGGTAGTTCTGAAATGTTTTCCCCTTCCGACCTTTTCATGGAAGGTGAGGTTGTTTCCCCTGCTGGAAATGAATCCGTGAAAATGGAAAGCAGTCACAACGAACATGAAAACATGCAAAAAGTCGAGCTGGCGAAACTCAAGGCCGTGACAACATCGAGCAAAGGTTATGGAATTGCCGCTGGTATCACATTATTTGCCGGGCTTGTTTTTGCCGGGCTGACCTTCATCCGCCCCGGGGAGTGACCGTATGGCCAACGGGCTTAAAAAAATATTGCAAGACCGATTAGGCATCCATCTACTCGAATACGATATCCCCGAGCACTCCAACTCCATAAAATATTCCCTGGGCGGCATGACCTTATCGGCCTTTGGGGTTCTGGTAATCAGCGGCATCCTGCTGGCACAATTTTTCGTTCCCGATCCGGAACGCGCAAACCGCAGTCTGCAATACCTCACCGATCAGGTTTACCTCGGCTGGTTCCTGCGTGGCATCCACTTCTGGGCCGCAGAGGTATTGACCGTTACTATGACACTGCACGTCATCCGCGTGTTCTTCACCGCATCTTATAAAAACCCGCGCGAGATCAACTGGCTCATCGGAATCGGAATAATGTTGATGATGGTCACCCTGCTGTTCACCGGCACCGTTCTTAAATGGGATCAGGAAGCTTATGAAGCACTGGCGCATTTTCTCTGGGTGGCCGAGCAAATAGGTGTCTTCGGCCTGCCGCTCACCGAAGCGTTCGCACAGGGGGTTCCTATTTTAAGCAGAATCTATATGGCACATATTTCTCTGCTACCGATCATCTCTATACTGATGATCGGGCTGCATTTGTTCTACGTCAAATATCACAAGCTGTCGCAATTGCCGGATGCAATCGAACCCGCAAAAAATATTCCCTTTACCCAACACATGGCTTACCTGAGAAGGTCGGGCGCAGGGATTTTTCTGTTAATTTGTGTTCTCGCGTTAACCATAGCACCGCCTCTCGGAGAAGAGCCGGTGCTCGGCCTCGAAGTCACCAAACCCCCCTGGCAGTTTGTCTGGGTATACGCTTTGGAAAATTTATGGGTGCCCTCTTTAATTGTTGCGCCCCCCATCATCATCGGTTTTTTAGCCGCTATTCCCATCATCGACCAGGGCAAAGAACGCTATTGGAAAAAACGTCCCCTGGCCATGTTGGTTCTTATAGGTTTCATAGCAACCTTCGCCGCTCTCATCATCTGGGGCACCGTAACCACCATGACCCACTCCATGTAACTACTAGGCGTAGGGCCAACGGGTCTATTCCCGTAAAGCTGAAAAAAAATACTTGAGCCTTTAACTTAGGCCCCTTGGCAGGGGAGGCTATTGGTCAGTTCATTTAATGGCGAACTATAACGATCAAGCTTCTGGATATAAGTTTTAACATTAACCCCCAGCCCCCCCCCTTGCAGAAGGGGTATTTAAAAACTTCCCCCTGATAAGGGGGATTGAGGGGGTTCCTTAATAACATGCAAATACAAATTGAAATTCTGACCAAAAAAGATTGTTGCTTGTGTGACGATGCGAAAGAAATAATCGAACGTGTACTGCCGGATTTCCCGGCAACGCTGACGATGATCGATATCGAATCCGACCCCGACCTTTTTACATCTTATAAAGAAAGGATCCCGGTGGTACGGCTCAACGGGAAAGAGAGTTTCGTGTTCAAGGTGCACGAAACCACATTACGAAAAAAACTCGAAGAACTGATAAAGGAAAGATAATGGTAGAAAAGACTGCGTTAACCGAACAGGAACTTGAAGAAAAACTAAAAGACATGGCACCCGAATGGAAAACCGGCAAGAACGAAAAAGGTGTGCCCTACATCCAGCGTGTACACCACGCTTCAAAGTTCATGGAGGGCATCGAGTTTGTCGGCAAGGTTGCCAAGGCGGCAGAAGAGAATAATCATCATCCCGATATCATCATCAACTACAAACGCATTTCCATTCGCTACTGGACACATACGGTCAGCGGTGTCACCCTTGCCGATGTACAAATGGCGCAAAAAATCGACCCGCTATTCTAGCCACTCGGCACCAGCGTGACGCTGGACCCTATAGGTCTTTGCCCTAAAGCTAAATAAAATTAATAGGCCTTTAACAATGGGTTCACCCGCTACCAGCACACCTGCTTATATTTCCTGTTGCATGAGGTCATCCAGGGTCTGACGTTTTCGCGTCAAGGTGCATTGGTCGCCATCTATAATCACTTCCGGAATGAGGGGTTGCGAATTGTAGTTGGAAGACATGACATGCCCGTAAGCCCCTGCACCGCCTATCACGATAACGTCTCCTGCTTTTGGCATCGGCAATTTTCGCGGGACCGGTTCTTCATTTTTCTGTGTCAAAACATCTCCGGATTCACAAACGGGACCGGCAACAATGAGGTCTTGCTCCGGCCCCAGGTTTTCGCCGTCAAACCAGATAGGGTGAAACGAGCCATAAGCCATGGGCCGAATCAAATGACAGAACCCGACATTGGTCAGCACATAGTCGATGCGTTTGCCGTCTTCGTCAAAGGTATGGTTGAGCGAGCGCACTTCGCCGATCAGGTAACCACAACCTGCGACAAACCTCCGGCCCGGTTCAATCTCACAGATCACATCGCGACCAAAATGTTCTTTTAGAACATCAGCCCGTTCATCAATAATAGCTTTGTACCCCGAAATATCTTCCTGCGGTTGATCCGGATCATATTGATAGGGTAACCCACCGCCGAAATTGATCGTCTCGACATCGGGAAACTCTTTGGCAAAATCCACCAGTTTTCCGGTAATGCGCTTGAGGTGTTCCATATCCCCCCCGGAACCGATGTGCATATGCACTCCTGATAAAGTCAGGTCATATTCCTTTAACAAACGTTTTACCTCATCCAGGTTCTGGTACCAGATGCCATGTTTGCTATAAGGCCCACCAGTATTGGTTTTTTTGGAGTGGCCTGCCCCTTCACCAGGATTAATTCGAATTGAAATTTTTGCGGAACCGGAGCCGTGTTTTTTTAAAGCCTGACCATACTCCTCAACCATTCCCAATGTGCCGCAGTTGCAATAGATATTATTATCGAGACAATAGTTCACATCATCGGCGTTAAAAAAGACATCGCTGGTAAAACAAATGTCTTCCGCCTTGTATCCGGCACGCAATGCGCGCTGGACTTCATAGATACTCACCGCATCGATCTTGACTCCATTCGCCAGCATCTCCTGCAAGATTCGGACATTGGAAGAGGCCTTCATCGCATACCGGGTGACCGGCGAAAGTTTTTTGATCTCGCTTATCGATTGCCGCAGAATTTCCAGACTGTATACATAAACAGGGGTGCCAAACTGACGCGCAATTTCCCGCACTTCAACTTTTTCAATTTTCATTTTTTATTCCTGACTCCGATAGGGAACCGCAAAATTCCTCAATACAACCCGGAATTTATAGCACAGTTTTTTAAATCAAAAAAACGCTTTGTTTTCAATTGACATTCCACTGGGCGTGGGGCCAAATAGAAATAAATTTTAGGGAACAAGCCTACCATGACGAAGTGGACCATTGATGAAGCCCGCGAGCATTATAATATCAGCGGCTGGGGTGCGGGTTATTTTGATATCAACCCGAAAGGTAATATCGTTGTCCGTCCCAATCGTCACAGCCAACATGACATTGATCTCAAGGAACTGGTCGATGACATTCAGTCGAAGGGTTATTCGCTTCCGGTTCTCATCCGGTTTTCGGACATTCTGAAAGCCAGCATCGCCAACCTTGTCAACTCTTTCCAGCGCGCTATTGAGGAGTACGGGTATAACGGTCAATACCACGGGGTATACCCGATCAAGGTGAACCAGCAACGGCAGGTGGTAGAAGAGATCGTAAAATTTGGCCGGCCTTACAACATCGGGCTCGAAGCCGGGTCCAAACCCGAATTGCATGCCATTCTCGCTATCCTAGATAATCCCGAAGCCCTGCTGGTTTGTAACGGTTATAAGGATGAGGCCTTCATCCGGCTGGCATTGATGAGCCAGAAACTAGGGAAAAAAGTTTTTATTGTCGTGGAAAAACTCAATGAGTTGTCTCTCATCGAAAAGGTTGCAAGAGAGCTTGGCGTGCAACCCAATATCGGACTGCGTATCAAGCTGGTGAGCACCGGTCAGGGCCGCTGGTCTTCTTCGGCAGGAGAGCACTCGAAATTCGGACTGAACTCAATCGAGTTGATGGAAGCCTTGCAAATAGCCAAGGCCAAAAACATTCTCGACTGTGTCAAGTTAATCCATTTTCATTTAGGCAGTCAGATCACCAATATCCGCCGCATCAAAAACAGTTTGCAGGAAGTGGGACGTTTTTATTCCGAGTTGATGCGATTCGGCTGCAACATCCAATACATTGATGTCGGCGGTGGACTGGGAGTGGACTACGATGGCTCTCGTTCCACATTCGCGTCCAGCATCAACTATTCGGTGCAGGAATATGCCAACGATGTCGTGCATCATCTACTGGAAATCTGCCAGAAGGAAAATCTGCCGCATCCAAATATCATCTCCGAATCGGGGAGAGCATTGACCGCACATCATTCCATACTTGTGGTTAACGTACTTGATGTTACCCGCTTTCCGGAATGGAGCGACACTATCGAAATTGAGGACGATGCCCCGGAAGTCGTCAAAGAAATCTTCTATGTGCTCGACTCAACGTCCAATAAGAATTTAAACGAATCCTGGCACGATGCCGTGCACTTAAAAGATGAGGCGCAAAACCAGTTTCTCATGGGCATGATTTCTCTGGAAAACAGGGCTATGACAGAAAGAATATTCTGGGGCACCTGTCGTAAAATTGAAAAGCTGAGCACTCGCCTGAAATTCATGCCCGAGGAAATTCGTACTTTAAAAACCAAGTTGGCGGATAAATATTTCTGCAACTTTTCGGTTTTTCAATCGGTACCCGACTCATGGGCCATAGATCAGGTTTTCCCGGTAGTCCCTCTTTACCGGTTGAATGAAGAACCCACTCGTGATGCCACACTCGAAGACATCACCTGTGATTCCGATGGCCGCATAGACACCTTCATCGGCACGAACCGGGGAACGGAAAGCACCCTTCGCGTTCATGCATTGGAACCCGGCGAAACCTACCCCCTTTGTATTTTCCTGACCGGAGCT
>JAJRVC010000731.1 GCA_024277475.1 Deltaproteobacteria bacterium | reverse complement strand
GGGTTTACGTCTGCGAAGTACGAAAAGTACGTCTCAACGTAAACCCTTGTGCGGCCTTGCTCAGAGAAAAAATTGCTCATTTCTGAATTGGAAACTTACGCCAGTGCCCATGGATAAAAAAGGCTTCGTGGATGGGCACTACCTAATGTTTCTCCTGTAGTGCCAGATGGGCCGCATACAGTCCGAGAAAACAGACACTTAAAAAATAAATAACATCTCGCGAATCGATGATTCCTTTTGAAATGTTTTGAAAATGAAAATCCGCACCCAGGTATGCCAGAATTCCCAGTAGGGATTGGGGCAGAAAAAAAAGCATCTTGTCGATCAGCGTCAGGATAAAACAGATAGCCATGGCCGTGATAAATGCAACGATCTGGTTGCGAGTCAAGGAGGAGGCAAACAATCCTATGGCGGAAAATGCGGCCCCTAAGAGAATTGCGCCGATATAGCCACCCACGACCGGCCCCCAGTCAAGCTGACCCAGCATCGCCACCGTAAGGGGGTAGGCAATGGTCGGGATCAGCATGGCGGCAACAAATGCGACAGCGGCCATGAATTTCCCCAAGATAACATCGTTGAAAGTAACCGGCATCGTCAGCAGGATTTCATAGGATCCGACATTCAGTTCTTCGGACACCAGGCGCATGGTGATGGCCGGAATTACAAATGAGAAAATCATCGGCAGCAGTGAGAAAAAGTTTCTTAAACTGGCCTGGTCGAAAAGAAAAAACGTCGCAAAAAAGAACCAACCGGTTACCAGTAAAAAAATCGCAATGACAATGTAGGCGATGGGAGAAACAAAATAGGATCTGAATTCTTTTTTAAAAATATGAAGGATCTGACGCATTATGTACTCTCCCTGGTAAGCTCACGAAAAATAGTTTCTAAAGTCTGGGTTTTCTGGTGGAAATCCAGCAGTACCCAATCTGTTTGTTTGATCTTCTCATAGATTGCTGCGCGTGGATCGATGGCTGGTCGACAGCCCAGCTGCAGATCCAGCTGGTTGTCCGTTTCTTCAATCCGTGTGACATCCGAGATGCCGTCTATGGCTGACAATACGGTGTCCACGGATTTGAAGTTTGCATTTTGCAAGGAAAGATGAATATATTTTTTATCAACGGCAGATTCTTTCAGGCTTTCGGTGGCGCCGTCGGCAACGATTTTTCCCCGGTTGATGATCACCACCCGATCACAGGTGGCCTCGGCCTCGCTTAAAATGTGGGTGGAAAGGATGATGGTTTTCTCTTTGCCGATCTGTTTGATAATTTGACGGATTTCAACGATCTGGTTGGGATCCAACCCTGAGGTCGGCTCGTCCAGGACCAGAATCTCCGGGTCGTTCATCATGGCATGGGCCAGCCCGACCCGTTGTTTGTAGCCTTTTGACAACACGTCGATGGATTGATGCATGACTTCATTGATGCCGCACAGGTCGGCCAATTGGCGGATGCGTTTGATTTTGCGATCTTTGTCGACTCCCCGGATGTCGGCCACAAAATTCAAATAATCATAGACCAGCATATCATGATACAATGGGGCTGACTCCGGGAGATAGCCCAGGATCTTTTTTATTTCAAGCGGATTGTCATCAATATTATAATCTTTGACGCGAATACTGCCGGATGTGGGTTGCAGAAAACCGGTGAGCATACGCATCGTGGTGGTTTTGCCGGCGCCGTTGGGTCCTAAAAGACCCAGGATTTCCTTTTGCTGGATGTCCAGGCTGATCTGATCTACTGCACATAAGTCACTATAATATTTTGTTAAATTTTTAACCTGGATCATACTTTCTCCCATAGAAAAAGAATGCGTTTAATATTGAAATTAGGTGTGGCAATGTTGAAAAATAGGATTATTATATGTAATAATCGACCGAACCAACGGTGCTGTAAAATTTTTTCATATGAATATTATGTATGAATTTTACGCTGTCAAGGTGTTAATTTAGAATAAATTTAGATTCTTATAGCGAATACAAAATATATAGGCTTCCAGATAATGTTTTTGGCAAGGATCGAAGGAGCCCCCCTGAACAAGGTGTACAAATAGTACGTTGTTGAAAGGGGAGCAGCTGATAACGCAGCCAAAAGCATTATCTGTAAGAAGTATATCTCAATATAAAGTAATTTTAAAGCCGACAGCGGCTTATCAACCGGATGAAAGGAGAAAATTAATTATGGGCACGTTGGGAGCCAGAGAGAAAAAAAGCAGGATCGATGCACGTATCATTTTTCTAATTTTAGCGGGTGTATTTTTTATCATCACCGGTTTTCATTTTAATCCGTCGGCTTATGCTAAAACGACGGATGTCATCGAGGTGCCGGGTAGCTTCAGCCGATTGGCCGAAATGGCCAGTCCTGCCGTCGTCAACATCCGTACCGTTAAAACCATCAAGGGGGGAGGGCCCGTTTTCCGGAATTTTAGGCGCAACCCGCATGGTGGCGAGGATCCGTTTAAAGATTTTTTTGAGAAATTTTTCGGTGAAGATACCCAAAGAGAGTTCAAACAACCCAGTCTCGGTTCGGGCTTCATTATCGACAAAGAAGGTTTTGTGGTCACCAATAATCATGTAATCCAAGATGCCGAGCAAATTAAAATTAAACTGGGGGGCGATACTGAATATGATGCTGAAGTGGTGGGGCGTGATGCCAATACCGACCTCGCACTGCTAAAAATAAAAACGGGAAAAGACCTTCCGTTTCTCAAATTCGGTGATTCCGATAAGTTAAAAATCGGCCAATGGGTAGTTGCCATCGGCAGCCCGTTCGGCCTGGAGCGCACGGTGACGGCCGGAATCGTGAGCGCCAAGGGACGGGTAATCGGCTCGGGACCCTATGATAATTTTATCCAGACCGACGCCTCCATCAATCCGGGAAACAGCGGCGGTCCCTTGATTGACATGAACGGTGAGGTCGTGGGTATCAATACCGCCATTATCGCAGCCGGTCGCGGCATCGGATTTTCCATTCCCATCAATCTTGCTGAAAAAATCATCGCTCAGCTCAAATCTAAAGGCGCAGTCACCCGGGGATGGCTGGGTGTAGCTATTCAGGATCTCACCGGCGAGATGGCGGAATATTACGGACTCAAAGACCGCAAAGGGGTACTGGTTGCCGATGTTTTTAAGGGAGACCCTGCTGATGAGGCCGGTATTCAACCCAAGGATATTATCCTGGAGGTCAACGACCGTAAGATTGAAACCAGCCGTCAGCTTACTGCCATGATTGCCGATCTTAAAGTCGGTGAGGCCGCCAAAGTGGAGGTGTTTCGAAATGGTAAGATTAAAACATTCCACATCAAGCTTGCCAAACGTGATGATCAAAAAGTGATATCTCGCTCGACTCCCCAAAAACGCAAAGAGGAAAAGTTCGGCGTCCGGGTGGCGGAATTGACACCGGAAATTGCTCAGAGGTTCGGTATCGGTGATACCACCGGCGTAATTGTCATCAAGGTGGAATCCGATGGCAAAGGCGCTGAAGCTGGTATTCAGATGGGAGATATCATTAAGGAGGTCAATCACCGGATTATTGAATCCGTAAAAGACTACACGGAAGCCATGGATAAGATAAAGGTTGATGAATCCGTCAAAATGTTCATCTGGAGAAAAAATGCCGGGTTTCTGGTCGTTAAATTGAATAAATAAACCGGAACGTTGCGAACTATTCACTGATGGTTTTTGCCAGGTTCGGAATGGTTTCGGACTTTCCTTTGACCATGTATCGGCTGTCCCCGTCTCGGGCTGTCATATTCTCATAAACACCATCGTCACGCTTTACCAGTTTTGTGAAGCCGAGATCACGCAATTCGCTGTTTGTTTTGGGACAGCTGATATTGATCCGGGAAATGATCTTTTGTACCGGACCGGAACAATGGGGACAGCGGGTGAGCTGTTTGTCGCTGATCGTCTGTTTAAGGTCAAACACCTTCCCCAGGGTGCAAGGTTTATCTTGATGTTCGTATTCATAAACAGGCATTTCAACACCTCGTTGAGCAATTTATTAATTCCATGGCAAGGAACTCGTGGATACAAAAATCACCCATCATCTTGCCGGTCATTTCTTTTGATTTCATTAGATAGATGATGAAAAATTTATAACATACTTAAATAAAACATCTTTACGAAATATGTTCGGATGAAGGCTAATTCCCCATATCCCCCGCTATGCTTAGATTATATCAGAGATTACATAAAATGGAAGTGCTTCTTGTCAGAATAGTAAGGATGCTTCCACCAAATTTCGCACCTCATCGCAAATTCTCTTAAGCACCCTAAAGTTTGGCTAAAAACATCCGATAGCTACTATGTGCTTTACAAAGATCACCGCTTAGTTCTTTTGCCGGAGCTATGATTTTCTTCGTGAACTCTAAACGTATTTTTTAAGAATTCAAAGCGTTATTCAGATAGGTTCAAATGACGGCATCCCCCAAAATTCCACCAGCATGATTTATAAATATTATAGAATTTATTGGAATCAAACTTTATGAATGATATTCAGTCCATCGGGCAAGCTGAAATGGAGATGAAAATTAAGGAAGCCGATACCTGCCATTCCATGGGAATGATAAGGGAGGCTCTCCAGGTATATGAACAGATTCTTGCAAATCTGTCGGAAAATAACGGGCCAATCAGGGAGACCATCAGCACCAAAATCACCCAATTGAAAAAGGAAATGGAAGATCAGGAGGAAGCTGAAAGTCAGGGTATCACAGAAGAAGATATTTCTCTTTTTAAGAAAACATTGTCCGGCCATGATGATGTAACAACACTTCTCGACGGAGCCGCCGCATTAAAAGAACTGGGGTTAATGAAAGAGGCCATCGCCGAATATGAAAAGCTGTTGGACTTTGATTACAGCAAATTTGATTCTACCCAGTACGATTATTCCCTCGATAAAATTATATGTGACTATTTAGATTGTCTATTGGAAACCAAACAGCCCCAAGAGGTCGTCAAAGAGGCCTATAAAGTTGTCTACAAACACAGGTTAAAAGAAAAGCAAACCGCCAAAATTAAATTCCGACTTGGATTGCAGCTGGAAGAAAAAGAGCACACCGATCTGGCGTATGAACTGTACCAAACAGCCGCCGAAATCGATCCTTCCAATGAGGAAATTGTTGACAGGCTTGATTCTCTGAAGGCTAAAATCTCATCAAGTTCGCGCTATGATTATTTGATGAGAAATAAACTAGTCACCACAAATCAGTTACAAGAAGCCCTGGCCATTGCCAAGAAACTGAAAAAAAGCATAGAATTTGTGTTAGTCGACCGTTTCAACGTAAAAAAAGCGGATGTCGGCAAATCCTTATCGATGTATTTCGGGTGTCCTTTCCGAGACTTTGACATCGAATTTCCCGTTCCTTTTGAGTTGATCAGCAAACTTAAAAAATCATTTTTGCTTTATTATGTCTGGGTTCCCCTGAGTTGGGATAAAAACGGTGTGGAGATTCTTGTCGACGATCCTAAGGATTTGCGCAAAACCGACCACATAAAAGCCCTGATGGCCAATCAGAGAATTAATCTCAGTGTCGGCTTCAAGGAGGACATCGATAAATATATCAACCACTTCTTTGATCCCCGGGCTGAATCGGCTTCTGAAACCAGTTTAGAAAATCTGGATGAAATCATCCCCGACATCGCTTTTGAAGAAGAAGAGGAAATTGAAGAAGACCTGGGCGGCCTGGATGAGTCGTCCAGCCAGGTTGTTAAATTTGTCGATCAGGTTCTAATAACCGCTTATCGTAATAATGCCTCCGATATTCATATCGAGCCGTCTCCGCTTACGCGCAAGACCCTCATCCGGTTCCGATCCGATGGTGTTTGCCATGAATATGTTCAGGTACCCAATACAATGGCCCCTGCGATTGTGTCACGGCTCAAAATTATGGCGGACATGGACATTGCGGAAAGGCGGCTTCCTCAGGACGGCAAAATCAAACTAAAACGTAAAGGCATCCCTGCATTTGAATTGCGTGTTTCTTCAATGCCGACCGCCGGAGGATATGAAGACGTGGTGTTGAGAATCCTGGCCAGTTCTATGGCCTATAAACTGGATGAGATCGGGTTAAATGAGCGCAACTTAGGAATCCTGAAAAAAATCATATGTCGACCTTATGGTTTGATCCTTTGCGTCGGCCCTACGGGGTCCGGAAAAACCACCACCCTGCATGCCGCGTTGGCCCATGTGAATCATCCCGAAGTCAAAATTTGGACGGCGGAGGATCCGGTGGAAATCACTCAGGCAGGCTTACGGCAGGTTCAAGCAAGATCGAAAATCGGACTTGATTTTGCCAGGATCATGCGGGGCTTTTTAAGGCTGGATCCGGATATTATTATGATCGGTGAAATGCGGGATCGGGAAACCGCCTCCATCGGCATTGAGGCGTCTCTTACCGGGCATTTGGTTTTTTCTACCCTGCACACCAACAATGCGCCGGAAACACTGACCCGGCTGCTGGACATGGGAATAAATCCACTGAACCTCTCCGATGCCTTTCTGGGAGTGCTGGCCCAGCGGCTGGTCCGACAGTTATGCAGCAAATGCAAGGAATCGTATCATCCGTCCCAGGAAGAATTCGATGATATCCAAACAGATTACGGACAAGACGCGTTAGCAAAAGCAGGCCATATTTACAACTCTCAAATTAAACTTTACCGCTCCCTTGGCTGTGAAAAATGTAGTGGATCAGGATACAAAGGACGGATGGGCATCCATGAATTAATGGAGGGAACTCCTGAAATAAAACAGCTCATCAAAAAGAATGCCACCTCGCACGATCTTGCCGTACATGCGGTCAACGAGGGGATGACAACTCTGAAACAGGATGGCATCCACAAAGTATTTCAAGGATTGACCGATATTCGTGAAGTGCGCCGTGTTTCCATTGAATAAAGAATTAAGATACTTCCAAGACTGCGCTCAGAAAAAGTAGCCCCTTCAGGGCCGCAATCACACTGATAATTTAAAGTCGCAAACTAAAGTATAAGATCCTGACTCACGAGGACGAGCACGACGATAAGGACAAATAAAATCAGATTAGACCGTATGCATACGCCCCCGATAGCGCGGCATGACACGTCTGTTTAATAATTTGTTGTGTGCCTCCTGCGCCTTTTCTTCTTTTCCGCATTCCAACCTCCAAACCCCTGACACCCTATATGAAACTACACAGTGTTGGAACAGCGAACCGCAGAATCATGAAGGATGGAATCGCTACTCTCTGTCTTTTGGATAAAAATCGATAGAATTCCTTATTAAACCACCATTTCCAGTAGTGGAGCCGGAAAGGTTTTACCTACCCGGCGAGAAGACAGCGAAGTCATGGGAATTCGGAATTCGAATTTAAATAGTCGAGCTAAATGTTTTCGTTTCCTTCCAGCCAGGGGGGCTTCTTGATGCCACCGGCTCTGTGGGTGGAGCGCTCACTTGAGTTACAGCTCAACTGCTGGAATTCCACTTGCAGTTGTGTACTGACTTTGGTATAAATCCTGTTTTTTGGCATGACGTACACACTGTGAAAGGAATCCAGCAAAATGAACCGTATTGCAATAGTAGGGGCCACCGGATACGCTGGTGCGGAGCTCGTCAGGATACTATCGGGCCATCCCGAAGCGAAATTGACCGTTTTGACATCACGCCAATACGCCGGAGTGAGATTTGATCGGGTGTATCCTGCCATGGCCGGTTGGGTCGATCTTGTCTGTGAGGAGTATGCAGTGGATCGTATCTGCAACGATGCCGATATAGTGTTCATGGCGCTTCCCCACCAGCTTCCGATGGCCTTTGTGCCGGATATTATAAGAAACGGGTTAAAAGTGATCGATCTTTCGGCGGATTTTCGGTTCAACGATGCCGCCACTTATGAATCAGCATACCAGCCACACACTGCAAAGGATTTGTTGAAGTCTGCTGTATACGGTCTCAGTGAAATTTACACTGACCAAATCAAGACAGCTGTGCTGATTGGAAACCCGGGATGTTATCCCACCAGCGTGCTGTTGCCGCTTATCCCACTGATCAAGCAGGGTCTGCTGGAACCCGCAACTCTTGTGGCCGATTCCAAATCCGGTGTCAGCGGTGCCGGCCGTTCCCTTTCGCCGGCATCTCACTACTGCGAGGCCAATGAATCCTTTAAAGCTTACAAAGTGGCAGCCCACCGCCATAATCCGGAAATGGACTCGGT
>JAJRVC010000730.1 GCA_024277475.1 Deltaproteobacteria bacterium | reverse complement strand
GTTGCTCAGGCCAATCAAATCCACCTGCCGGAAAACATTGTTTCAACAACACTGGATTTTATGGATACCCTGCCGCCCAATGGCACGACCTCGATGCAGCGGGACATTGCCGAAGGTCGCCCATCTGAAATTGAGGCCTGGAATGGAGCAGTGGTTCGGCTGGGTAGGAAAACGGGGGTTGCCGTTTCGCTGCACGAATTTATTTATGACAGCCTGTTGCCCCTTGAGAAAAAAGCACGCGGGGAATTGCAGTTTCCAATATAATGTTCATTTTTTAATTCCTCCCGCACAAAAACAACTATAGCCTTTCAATTTCTGACAACATGTTGTCAGGTAAAAGCCCCTGAGGTCCTATAGAAGTATTATAACGTCAGGTATCGGAATTGTTTGTCTGTCTGTAAGTCGTGATCATGCGGTAGGCAAAACCGATAATAAGGGTGCCGCTGATGAGGATCATAAAATTCGAGGCAAAAAATGTCATCAAAAACGAGAAAGGATCTTTAAGTTCATAAGCCGAAATGAGCAGATGGATTCCAAAATATAAAAAAAAGGCGCTGACTGCAATCAAAACGATTTGCCGTAGCCACCAGAATAAGTTTGACATGAAAGCCTCTCAGCATATTTGCACATGATTTGTGCCATGGCCAGATTGAATATTTATGCAGTTTTATCGATTTAAATAGAAAAGACAGAGCACGAAGCGATCCACAAATCTTCAACAATATTCAATTCCCCGATAAATCGGGATTTACGTTTCGCTACAACCCAGGCAGCGGGATCACGGCTGCGCCGCGACCGGCTTGTTCGGGTTCCGATCAGCCTATCAGCACCAGACTCAACCACGGCAGATAGGTGATGATGGCCAGCGCCAGCAGCAAAATAGCGATGAACGGCAGTGATGCGACGTAAAGCTGCAACACCGGCTTGTCAAAACGCATGCTTGCGATAAACAGATTGATGCCAAGTGGTGGGATCGAAGCACCAATTTCCAGATTGGCAAGAAAGATAATGCCGAGATGAATCGGATCGATTCCGTAAGCCGCGGCAAGGGGTGTGAAAAGGGGGACCACCACTACCAGGGCAGAAAATATTCCCATGGTACATCCGATGGCCAAAAGAAAAATATTAAGAACCACCAGGAAAAGAATAGGGTTTTCGATGTGGGCCTTGAAAAAATCCAGCAGCTGCATGGGGATTTCCGCATCAATCAGATAATTGGTCAGACCCATGGCGGCACCCAGTATGATCAGTATCACCCCGACCAGAACCATGCTTTTTTTCATGATTTCAGGCAGCTGCCTCAATCGAATATCCCGATAGATAACCACCTCCGCCAAAAGCACATAAACCGCCGTGATGGCGGCGGCTTCACTGACGGCAAAGTAGCCGCTGTAAATACCGCCCAAAACGACAACCGGCAACGGAAGTTCCCACAGGCTTTCCCTTATGGCAATGCCGACTTCATTGAATTTAAATTTTGTTTTGGGGACATCGGTACGAACGGATCGGTACATACTGAACGCTGAGAGCAGCACAATCAGCAATATTCCGGGTAAAATACCGGCAATAAAGAGGTGGTCGATTCTGACCTTGGCGACGATGGCGTAAATGATCAGCGGCAGGCTCGGGGGAAAGAGAAGGCCGAGGGTACCCGAAGTGGTCAGCAAGCCCATGGAAAAATTTTCCGAATACCGCCCCCGCATCATAGCCGGCATCAGGATTCCCCCCAGGGCGATGATGGTCAGTCCGGTGGCACCTGTCAGAGCGGTAAAAACGGCACAGGTCACCAGAGCGATGACAGACAGTCCTCCAGGCAGCCAGCCCAGGAGCGCATTCGACAGCCGGATGAGTCGCTTTGGTGCCCCGCTTTCCGAGAGCAGATACCCTGCAAACGTAAAAAGTGGTATGGCCACCAGCACCGGGGTTGTGGCCATGCGGTGCATTTCGATGATGATGGCGGATATGTCAATCTGACTGGAAAAAAACAGGTAAAGGGTCAATCCGCTTATGACCACAAAGATGGGGATTCCGATCAGCAAAAAGGCGACAGCAAGGAGGATGATCAGCAGAAGGGTCATTTCTTTTCTTTGGATTCCTGTTTAAAATCATGCCTTCGAATTCTCGCAAATTCACCTAAAAATCGAACTGCATACCTCAGGGTCATTAAGCCAAACGTCACAGGAATAATGATTTCTGGTACCCAAACAGGAAGTTTGAAAAAGGCGGTGCCGCCCATCTGGGCTTCAAAACGAATGAATTTAATGGCGGCCAATGTCAAAAGGCCACAAACAGCAGTAGAAAAAAAGTGAGAAACAAGGCGAATGTAGTTGCTTCCCGATCTGGTGAGCCAGCGTGAGACAACATCGATATTGAGGTGTTTGCCTTCTTTGGTGGCAATGGCAGCACCGATAAAGCCTACCCAGACCACCAGGTACCTGACCAGCGAATCGCCCCAAGAGATTCCGGTATCGAAAAAATTTCTGAGTACAATCTGGGAAAAAGCCATCAGGATCATCATTGTCAACAGAATCGTTATAAGGATCTGTTCCACTCGACTGATCTTTTCATCTAATCGATCCCAGATAATCATGGCTTACCTTAGGCCCTTAATAACCGTTCACGGGTTCAGGGTTCAACGTTCAGAGTTAAGGATAAAAAAAAGGCGGAGAGAAGAAACATCCGCAAATAATAATTTCGACTCATCCTGGTTAAATTCTTATTAGTTATTTCTTTGCATTTATGGCAAAACTTTTTTCCGTAAACAGTCAAAATTTTTGAATTTCGATCTCGCAACCTGCTGAAATTATTAATTGTATAATTTTATTTTTGTGTTTTTTGTGCCTTTTTGCGGCCACATCAAACTATAACCAACCCCTAATTTTTTATTGTCAATTTTTAGATTCTCGAAAAGCCTTTAAATATGCGATCACTTCATCCCTTACCTTTTGGGAGAAGCTTTCTCCTGTCTGATGCTCCATGGCATCTGCGGCTACCTGTTTGAATTCCTTGATCTGATCCTTGGATGGTTCGACGAGCTTGACGCCATGCTTTTTCATTACCTTTATCGCTTCTTGATTCTCCTTGCGGATTACAAGTTTTAATTCCGCCATATATTTTGGAAATAACTCCAAAAGCGTTTGCTGCTCTGCCGGGGAGAGCTTTTTGAACACATTTTCTTTTACGACGACACCGACGATCAAATACATTAGCGGCAGATCGGTCATATATTTTATCTTGGTGAACCACTGAAGAGAAATAGCGCCGGATGGCGGCGCATAGACCACATCCACCAGTCCGGTTTGGAGACCCACCAGGACATCGGGCAAGGAAAGAGGAATCGCCGATATCTTGGCCGCATCGAAGATTGCTTTGGCCATGGGCGCATCCTCCCAGGTCCAGACCTTTGCTTTTCTTAAATCATCTATGGAGGCCATCGGGGCGGTTGACATCAAGCGAATAAAACCACCTTCGGACCATCCCAGCAATATGTATCCTTTGTCTGCAAAACCCTTTTTAAAAAAGGCGTCCATTTTCTCTACGACGTAATCTACCTCATCGTAACTCTCAAAAAGAAAGGGAATTTGGAACACATCCATCTCACTGAATATGCCCGAGAGGCCGGCGGAGGTCAAAACGGCCCCTTGAATTTGTCCGACGTGCATCTTACGACGCATATCTTTTTCATCTCCCAGGACCCCGCCGGGGTAGATTTTGAACCGAACGCCATTGTTTGTCTTTTTCTTTACCGCTGCATTCAAATCATCGAAAGTCCGTATCCAGGCACTTCCTTCCGGCGCCAGCGTGGCAATTTTTATCGTAACAGTTTTCGCCACAGCGCTGAGGGGTGCCGCAAGAAGGCATACCATCAGAAAACTCACTCCAATCGCTTTGATCAAATTCGGACGGCTCATCTGCATTTCTCCTGATGTCGGGCTTCTAAAACAAATAAATTCACAATCTTGCTTTTCTTTTGGCCCGACTTCGGCGTTGCGCCAAAAGTCACATATAGACAATATGCTCCCATTGGCGCGCCTTGAAGACGACCCAAAATCCGGCGCAATCTTTGTGTATTTATTTGTTTCCGCAACCCTTAGAAATAATCGTCAACCTGGTTTAACATCTCTTTGGCTTTGGCGTGCGCCACGGTATTGAGCAACGTCAATTCCGGGGTAATATCCGCAGGGATTTCCAAAACTTTTTCCAGGATTGAGATGAAAAGCTCCCTGTCAAAAGCTTTTTTAGCGTAATAATCGGCATAATAGATCCGGGCCATCAAAAATTTTCCATCGCCCAGTTCAATTGCTTTTAAAAAATGACTGCGAGCCCGGTCTAAATCTCCTCCGGCAACCCTGGGCTTGGACGCATCCAACACGCCCATAAAAATATGGGCTCCCCCGTAATAGAAAGCTTCGTCAAGTTCTAAAACTCTTTTCATCAACAATTCCACCCGGGGAAGCTCCGCCATGGCCTCGATGGAACCCTGGTTCAGGCTGATCCAGCTTCCCCAACAGGAAGCCGCCCAGAATAGGTAAGGAACATCTTTTCCCCCGAGACCGTACAGGCTGCTCTCAAAATCATCAAAGGGTTTTGTTGCCGGCTTTTTAAAACCATTTTGCTCCAGCGCTTTTAAGGCATAATCCTTGGCCCTGGCATACAGAGCAACGGCATATACTTTATCTTCATCCTGGATAAAGGCCGACGCATAAGACGCATAGAGCTGGGCGGCGCTGATGAGCAAACGTTTATTGTCGGGCAGGGCCTCGACCATGCCGTCGATTAGCATCAGATAGGAGGGCATGCCCCGACGGATCAGTATCAGGTCGGATTGTTTGTAGGAAGCCTTTGCGACGTCCTCAAGCAACGATGCCGTGGCCGCCACCGTCATTGTTTTGGAGGTTGCACAGGCAGATAGCAGCGCGATGAGCAGAAAAAGCAGCAAGATCCGTTTACAGAACTGTATACACGGCATTTGTTTACCTTCAACCTGGGGTGGTGAAAAATCAGCGCTCTGCTGGGGATCGCTGATTTTTTAATTTTTTTTTAATCTCTGTTTTATCGGACCTATTGGTTTTGATGCCCACTTGACCGACTAACCATTGGCAAGCATCTTGTTTGCCTCAGCCGACTTTGCTAGTAGCTGTTCTGCCAGCGTATACCAACAAATTGAAAAAATAATGCAAAAAAAATTTTATATCAATTCATAAGCTGCCGGTATCGATCAGATTTGCACCCGTCAAGCATACCCTCGCGGTAACGGTAGAACCTTTTAAATTCTCACCGGCAGAGCCGGTGGCTTATGAATTGAGTTACACCCAAATAGACTCATTGGATAGTTTCATAGGACGGGTTAACTAAAAAATGAACATCAAACCCTCCAGAGGCGGACGCTAAGCATTGAGCGGTCAATTTAAAAAAGACTGAGCAAAGTGAAGCTACCCTTCGAAATTATACATTTATTCTGCAGTGTTTATAAGGGCAAATCACCGGAATGTCAACTTCGGGCTTCATTATTATCCGAAAAGTGCAAAGATTCAATGTTGTGTTTATTTAGAGTTTAAGCTATTTATAAAATATTAAATATAAAAACATAGGTTAAGCGCTTCAGGGTTCAACGTTTCGGGTTGAAAAACATCCAAACAGCTCATATCAATTGGAAAGCTCGTATTGGTAATGTTACGCTCTTTTAAAAGGAGGTCTCATGTTAAAAAGAACAAAAAAAGATGAAAACAACACGTCGTTTGCCGTCGGTTATAACATGGAGGAAAAACCGGCACCGTCTACCCTACGTCCGACGATCAGTCCGGAAAGAAACACAAGTAATGAAAACACCACCATCGGGGAGCGGATCACCATCGAAGGCAGCATTCATGGCGAAGAGAATCTGGTTATCGAGGGCACCATGAAAGGCAACGTTGAAATGGGAAAGCATAATTTTTCTATAGGTTCCAATGGGCGGGTTGATGGCGAAATCCATGCCCGCAATGTGAGCATCAATGGACAGTTTAAGGGAACCATCAAAGCAATGGGAAAAGTAGCCGTTACCAGGGAGGCGAACTTTAACGGCGAAATCAAAGCCAAAAGCTTCTCGGTTGAGGATGGTGCTTATTTTAAAGGTGTCGTTGAACTGGATCGGGAACCTCACAAAAAGTCAGCTATTGCAGAACCACCCGGGATACCACCATCCCCCGAAACTACAAAGCAATCGGTCATACCTCCGGCCGATGTCAAAGTGGAGAAATAATCGTTGATTTCCTCGACCACTCGACACGCAAACAAATCAGATGCCGAGTCCTTCCCCGTTGGCTATAACAGTACCATCCTCAAGGAGTTTGTCGATACCCTTGAAGGTTTGAAAGATGCTCAGACCCTCGATGTGGGTCCTGTCTGCCAGGAAAATATAACGTTCTTCGCTCTGCGGATGGGTAGGCACTATGTTTGCGATATGTTTTTACGGTTAAAGCGGGAAAAGCGCAAAGAGCTTCACCTGGTTAACGGATGGAAACATCTCGATTACCCGGTCCGGAATTTCGATGGAATTCAGCTATGGGATTTATGTGACCATCTGGATGATGATGATGTGAGCCGACTGGTGGAGCTGTGCTATACGATGCTCAGAGCGACAGGCCTGTTGATGTTGATAGCCTTTGAAAAAAAGCCGGCCTCATCGACAGTCAATACTTTCGTAATTGGTCAAGGTTACCGGGTGGACGTTCGACCCCAGCCGCATCTGGAGCTTCCCTGGAATTTTCGCCACAACCGGGCGCTGACATCCCTGCTGTCCGATTTTACCGTCATCAAGTCTTTTCGCTACCATAGCGGTATCAGGGAATTTTTGTTTAAAAAACCGGGGACATTTCGCGATTAATCTATGTCCTTAAACCTGTTTTCAAAGGAGCCGCAATGTCTTTTATGTCCGATGATGATCGAAAGCTTTTTGATCCCGCTACTATTGATCTTGAAACGTCTGCTTTCAATGAAAAAATTGAAAAAGAACTTTCAGCTATGCCGCCGATTTATACCCTCGAACCTCAAGTTATCCGCGACGCCCGCAACGCCGGATTGTCTGTATTTGGACCCATTAAACACCTTGACGAAGTCGAAGATCGCGTGGTTTCAGGGTTTGAGGCGGATGTTTCACTGCGCATCTATGTACCTGAAAAGGTGACAGGAGTTTATCTTCACATTCATGGCGGTGGTTTTATGTTTAACCGGGCCGGTTATTACGACGAACTTTTGGTAAACATAGGTACCGACTGTAATGTCGCGGTGGTCAGTGTGGATTATCGTAAAGCACCGGAAAACCGCTATCCTGCGGGCTCAAACGACTGCGAGGCGGCGGCGTTCTGGCTTGCAAAAAATTGTGATGTGGAATTTGGTACCGAAAAATTGATTATCGGGGGCGAATCTGCCGGAGCGAATCTTTGCGCGACAACACTACTCAGGATGCGCGACCGGCATGATTACCACGGCTTTTGCGGGGCGATCTTAACATACGGTGTCTATGATCTGATGCTGACACCAAGTGTCCGAAGGTGGGGAGAAAGAAACCTTATTTTAACCACTAAACTCATGCAATGGTTTCATGAAAAGTATGCCCCGGCTGAAATGTATTCCGATCCCGACCTTTCACCGTTATATGCCGATCTTGCTGGCTTACCGCCGGCATTGTTTACGGTCGGCACCCTGGATCCACTTATAGACGATTCAATGTTTATGCACATGCGCTGGCTGGCTGCGGGCAATCAATCTCAGCTGGCGGTTTATCCCGGCGGTATCCATGCATTTAATGCCTTTCCCATCGAGATTGCCCGCAAAGCAAACGCAAAAATTAATAAATTCATCAGGGATGCTGCGAGATAGAATCCTGGAAAAAAACTACCGTGCACTTACACCAAATAGCCATTGTTGATTAAATGTATCGAAATTTCTACAACTTGTTGGAATCACGGTTACAAGGGAGAGAACAATGCCGGAAAAATTAAATGAAAACCGGACCACATGGATAGAACAGGTTATCTGTGATTTCATCGGGCTGTCTGTGGAAAATAGCCTTCAGAACGAATCTGATGAGCAGGCGTTTGAAAATCCTCTGGTGGGCTTTTCGAACGGGGCTGACCCGATATTTAAATCTTATAAGCAGCATGTCGCGGCCTATCATTGGACGCCGCTGGAGATATTCAATCAGACGTTTCCCGGAGTCAGTGTGAAGCCTGAAGAGCTTTCTGTTATCAGCTGGATCCTACCCCAGACCAAGGCCACGAAAAACGATAATCGCAAACAATCCACTTTCCCTGCCGAACGTTGGGCCAGGGCGCGTATTTACGGTGAAGAGGTCAACGTCAAGCTCCGAAAGCGAGTCGTCGACGTTTTGCAAAAAGAGGGCTATGCAGCCGTCGCACCGATGCTGTCACCCTTATGGAAACGAAAAAAATCGGATCAATATGTTTTTGCATCGACCTGGTCCGAACGGCATGCCGCTTACGCGGCTGGTCTTGGAACATTCGGATTATGCGATGGGCTGATCACCCCCCGGGGGAAAGCCATGCGAACAGGTTCGGTTGTGGCCCGCATTAAAATTCCAGCGACTCCCAGGCCGTATGATGATCACCAGGCATATTGTCTCTATTTTTCGCAAGGGATTTGTGGAGAGTGTATCCCGCGTTGTCCGGTTGGAGCTCTTTCAGAGAAGGGACACGATAAGATCAAATGCCTTAACCATCTCAGGCCGGCTACGGCGGAATATGTGAAAGCAAATTACGGTTTTGACGGATACGGGTGCGGTTTGTGTCAGACGGGGGTGCCCTGTGAATCCAAAATACCTACAAGAGATGACGTACAATTTGATACCAGATAGCCTGACTCCGCCGGGGTAAAGAGTAAAGGCTATAGCTACGACAGGCATCACTCGAAGAGAATTTATTAAGTATTCCGGTCTAATCGGCAGTACAATATTTTTTGAAAATCAAGGAGGTATAGCTATGGATAGTTATAGTAACAGCAAGGTTGCAATTGTTAACACAGAGGACCGCAAATCCGGCGTCGCTTCATCCATTCGGGCCCTGGGTATCAATCCGGTTAAGAATAAAAATGTGCTGATCAAACCCAATTTCAACACGGCAGATCAAACTCCGGGCTCGACCCACAACGACACCCTGGCGGCCCTGGTGGAGGAGGTCTGGAAGATGGGCGCCAAAACGGTTAGCCTCGGAGAACGCAGCTACCCACTCACCCGCGAGGTCATGGAGCAAAAAGGGGTTATCCCGCTTATGGAAAAGCTGGATGTCAGGATTGTTGATTTTGACGATCTCGCGCAAAAGGACTGGGTCAAGGTTGACGCCCGGGATTCTCACTGGAAAGACGGATTCCGGGTAGCCCGGCCGATTATAGAAAGCGAGTGCCTGGTCTCCACCTGCTGTCTGAAAACCCACCAGTTCGGCGGAGTTTTCACCTTGTCGCTGAAAAATCATGTGGGGGTGGTTCCCACGACCCGCCACGGCTATGATTATATGCGCGAACTTCACTCCTCTCCCCACCAGCGCAAGTTGATTGCCGAAATAAACGCACCCTTTAAGCCGGATCTCATCGTGTTAGACGGTATTGACGCTTTTGTAGACGGCGGTCCGGCAAGCGGAAAACGTGCCAGGGGCAATACTCTTATCGCTTCCACAGATCGGGTGGCCATTGATGCCGTCGGCGTTGCGATTTTAAAATCGCTGGGAAGCAACGATCAGATCATGAAATCGAAAATTTTCGAGCAGGAACAGATTGCCAGGGCTGTGGAATTGGGGCTGGGTGCATCATCTTCTTCCGATATTGAGCTGATACCCGCTGATGAAGACAGCCGCGAATACGGAGATAGGGTAAAAGCCATTTTAAATCAGGGCTAAACCGGCTTTTGGCTTAGTACATAGTTTTACGAATAGGAGCACTTAGACAATTCTATTGAGACTTTGACTTTTGACGAAGTTTTTTAATTCGCTCCACAGCAAAGACATATTCGATCCTGTCGTCCATGTAAGAGCCCAATGCCTCCCGGTAATGGTCGATCGCCTTTTTTTTATCCCCGTTGCCCTCCGCCCAGAAGGCCAATGCAATACGACCGGTGAGTACGTACTCCGGACTTTCGCCGGCTTTTTCAGCAAGGGATTCCGCCTTTTCGCGGCCCAGCAGGCACTCGGCAATCAATCGATACCATTTATCTTCGGTGTTGTTCAAAAAAATTTTCAACCTCTCCAGAGCTTCTTCTTTGCGGCCTATGTTGGATAAAATTTCTGCCGCCAGTAATCCAACCTGCAACCGTCCCGCATTCTCCCGGCCATCCAGGGATAGAAATCTATGAGCATATTCCAGCGCCAGGTCCCATTCCTCTTCCATGGTGCAGTAAAATACCATCTCAACCAGTAGATCCCCGTCAGTGGGATCGATTTTAAGGGCCTGTTCCAGCAGTGCCCGTTTGGCTCCAGGAGTTAATGAATCCTGCCCGAGTTTCGCCTGCAGTGGGGTCAGCAGAGCCCGACGTTCCGCCAGTTCAGAACGGGATTTTTGGTATTTTTGGACAAATTGATCCAGTTGTTCCTGGTAATTCCTGCGGGCCTCAGGATCGTCAATACTCGCTATTTTTTGTTGTTGTGCTTTTTCCAGCCGGGCCAGAGCCAGAAAGTGAAGCCAGTTTTCACGTCCCGTCTTTAGAACGACGGGTTGCAGCAGCCTTTCAACCTTTGCCGTATCGTGATTCCTGTCGGCAACCAGTGCTGCGGCATACTGCAGCCAATGGCGTTCTTGATCCGTGTAACCTGCCCGAAGGAATGAATGTTCAGCAATCTTTCCTTCCAGAACCCGTACCAAATAGCCGAAAAACTCATGTGGCGACCGCCAGTCCAGTACAAGCAGGTCCTGGCCATAGGGGCTCGCAGCCGATCGGTCGGCCAGCCAGTCGATTAAAAAAAGCAGCAGTCGTGCCTGGTCATTTTTATCGTCCATCGACAATGCTTTCTTGAATAAAGGCCCTGCTTTCTCGTAGTCACCGGCACAAAAATGAATCATGGCTGCGGCCAGAATGAGGGTGGGGTCCATGCTGGTTTCCAATTCCTGGTCCGCCAGCGATTGGGCATCGGACCAGCGGTGATCCTCAGCCAGATCCAGTATTTTTTTAATTTTGGTATCGACGGACAGATCCAACACCCCATTCCATTTCACTTTTCCGGATTTTAATTCCTGCAAAAAATTAACTGCCTTGTTGATGGGCAGCACCATACCCATGTCTGACAACAGGGTGGGAACCGGCATGGGGCCGACGATCCAGTCCATAGCTACACCGGAAGCAATTCCAATAACCTTGCCGCGGATGTCGATAACCGGCCCGCCGCTATTGCCCCGGTGGATGGAGGTGTCCACTTGCAATAAGTTTTCGAATGCCCGGCGGACATGACCCTGAGTAACGCTGACATTGACGGTAGCCTCCTGAGTACGGCTTCCCAGGGGAAAACCAAGGGCGATCACCGGTGACAACTTAGGTACCTTCAGCGCCTCCATTTTTTCATCCAGCGGCAGAGGCTGGAGACCTTGCGGCACCCGATCGATCTTGAGCACGGCAAAGTCATCTTTGAGGGGTGATCTGATCAACTGCCAGGTTCGATCCGGTGATCGGGCGACCCCGGCGATGGTCAGGCGGGGCTCGCCGTCCGTGCGAAAGGACGAAGACAGTCGATAAATGTCATCCAACTCGGCGCTTTTTGATAATCCCGGCAGCCGTTTGAACGCCTTTTCGCCTTCAAACCACAGAAAGACGCGATAACCGAGCTGAAGAGGGTCTTGCTGATTCATGAGTCGACGAATCCAGAGGTAGAGATTTCTGTCTTCCAACCATGGACAGACCACATGGCGGTTGGTAAGCAGATAACCGCTGTTGTTCACCAGAAAAGCGGTACCCTCGGTACGATTCTGGTAAACACGGTTTTCACCGGCAGTAAGCCAATATTCGGTTAAAACAAAAGCGACGGATTTCGCATATCGGTTGGCATGCTTCCCGAAAATTTTTTCGGTATCTTTTTGCTTGAAAACGAAGAAAAACCAGGCCAGGATCGCCAATATCGCTACGATACCGATAACCAGGGCCAATTGCCCGATCCGCTTTTTCAGGCTTCTGATTTCCTGCACCGGTGGTTTCATTGCGTCGCGGCCGCGACGCATGGCGGATTCAATCTCCTCTTCTTTTAGGCGGGAAAGGCTTTCAGCAACTTCCGCCATAGATTGGGGGCGCAGGTTGGGATCATCCGCCAACATGGCTTTGAACAGCACAGCCATTTCCGGGGGCAAGGGCAACGCGTCGATCTCAGCCTGAAAATCCGTCGAATCATGTTCGGCCGTAAGCAGTTCTACGAAAATCTTCCCCAATGACCAGATATCGCTGCGGAAATCCAGTGGACGCTGGTGGATGATATCCGGGTGGCAGGCCAGAAGTTTCTGGAGCGTCGGCCCGGGAAGATCCAGTTTGGGATCAAAAAAACGGGAAAGTTTATAGTCGATTTTAATCTCAAGCTCACCGTCGGCGCCCTTGATGACCAGAATGTCGTCTAAGATCAGATGGGGAATAAAGTGACCGATGCGGTGAAGGCCTTCCAGAATGGAGGCAATTCGGTAAAAGAGCTGGAAAGCGACCCGGTAGTCCTGGAAGGCACCGGATGCAATTAAATTCCCCCAGTTTTCTGTATCAAGCCATTCGCTAACCCGGTACCACAGACCATCGGATGACTGCCGAATCTCAAAATGCCTGACAAAATAATTTTCGGGAAGTTTCTGTAGCTCTTCCAGCTCATTTTTAAGACGTTCAGCGATTTTCTCATCAACACCGGACTGTGGGCTGAAAATGCGGATCATGACCGATTCTTCAGCCTGCTCCTTAACAGCGCGACAGAGGATTGTGGCATATCCTTCATGGAGGACCTCGACGATGCGGTAATCATCGATGGTTTTCCGGCCCTCTGCGACTTCGCTTCCGCAGGCAGGACAAGTGGTGATATCTTCAGCCAGCAATTGGCCGCAGCCTTGACATAGCTTCATGGATAGTTCCACCCTTGCGGTCGAAAGGTTAGATCGTGACGAAACGAGGAACCTATATTGGCCGGTTCAACGTTTTAGATGGAAAGATGCCCTTATGATGGCAAAACATGGAATGTGTGTCAATGATGGAGGGGTATTAAAACAAAATCTCTATCAGTTTTTGCATATAGCTGGAAATTGGATAGGAACCTATTTTTAAAATCGGTTTCGCTGACACCCTTGATGGACTACAGAGAATGATTGATTACAGGGAACCGGAGAACGTTTTGTCACCCTCATGCTAATTCTGAGAGTCAGGCAGAGAGCCTATATCAACTTATAGATCACACCACCCCAGGTCAATCCCGCGCCTAAACCAATGAACATGACGGTATCCTTTGCTTTCAGTATGCTTTTTTCAATGAGTTCGTCAAGTGCAATAGGAATGGTTGCCGCAGTTGTATTTCCATATCGTTGAATATTGTTATACATTTTTTCTTCCGGAATATTCATCCGTTCCCTGAAAGCTTCGTTTATTCTCAAATTTGCCTGATGGGGAATAATCATATCCAGGTCTTCAATTTTCATGTTTGCTTTTGCCAGCAGTTCCTCTGTAACCCTTGGCAGGCGGGTCACAGCCAATTTGAAGACTGTCTTTCCATCCATATAGGGAAAATGTTCCTTGTTCTTTATTACGGTTGGACTAATTGCCTGCCCGGATTTTCGAGCAGGTAATCCAACACGTAATGCTCCTGAATATTTTCCGTCAGCATGGAGAATCGATGTGATGATTCCAACCTCCTGACCGGTTTCAAAAGCTTCAATGCAAACGGCACCGGCACCATCTGCAAATATCACCGCCGTATCACGGCTTTCGGTTGTCAACTCCAAATATCGGCTTTGGATCTCAGCACCTACCAAAAGGATCTTCCGCGCTTTTTCGCCCCTGACATAGGCATCGCAGATGTCGAGTCCGTGCAGAAACCCGGTGCATTGCTGACGAATATCGAGGGCAGGCACCATTTTCGCACCCAGTCGGTTTTGCAGAAACACCCCCGAACCCGGCACGTTCACGTCGGGTGTCATGGTTGCAAATACAATTAAATCCAGGTCCTCCGGATTCCAGTCCGCTCTTTCCAATGCTATAATGGAAGCCTCATACGCAAGATCCGATGTTCCGACATCCTCACCTTCACTGACCCAGTACCTGGCTTCGATACCTGTACGTTGCACAATCCATTCATTTGACGTGTCCATTAATGCGGCTAATTCTTCATTTGCGACATGTCTACCGGGTACATACCTGCCGGTGCTTTTTATAATTGATCGTTTCATGGCATAAGAGTGATTCGTTGTCTTTTTTGTCTGTTTATTAACCGGTTTTTGCCGGCAATTGCCGCGATAGGGCTTCTGAGTATCGCAAATCATAAGAGATCAGGTTATCGAGGTCAAGAAAAATGTTTAGAGCAAAAGATATCCTGACGGAAAGCCAAGTATCACTGGGCTGGTTATATCAAAATGCTTTTATCTGCGTCGGTTAGACTCTATTTAGACGTTACCCCGGGAAAAGTTGAATTATTCTTGACAAAGACAATATTTCTTACTATTTATTCCCCTTTTATCAAATATACGAATTGATCGTGTGAAACCATTCATGCGTTAAAACTACAGGGAAAGGAGACAAAATCAAATGTCAAAATTGGTTCCACCTCATGGCGGAAAAGGTCTGACCTGCTGTCTGCTCGAAGGCGCTGAGTTGGACGCTGAAAAGAAGAAAGCCGAAGGCCTTAAAAAGATTTCTATTTCGCCGCGCGAAAATGGCGATCTGATCATGATGGGCATCGGTGGGTTCAGCCCGTTGACCGGTTTTATGACCAAAGCAGACTGGAAGGGTGTTTGTGATAACTTTTTGATGACAGATGGGACCTTCTGGCCCATTCCGGTGACTCTGTCGGCCACCAAAGACGATGCGGCCGGCATCAACGAGGGCGATGAGATTTCCCTTTACGATCCTCAAGGGGATGAAATCATGGCCACCATGAAAGTTACCGAAAAATATGAAATGACCGAAGCCGACAAAAAGTTTGAATGCGAAAAAGTATACATGGGTGAAGGCACGCCGACTGCTGAAGAATTCTGGAAAATCGCCAAAGACGATCACCCCGGTGTCCAGATGGTCATGGAGCAAAAAGATGTCAATCTCGCCGGATCGGTCAAGGTGCTGAGCGAAGGCGAATTTCCGACCAAATATGCCGGCGTTTATATGCGACCGGAGCAATCCCGCAAAATTTTTAACGAAAGAGGCTGGAGCGAAGTGGCTGCTTTGCAGCTTAGAAACCCCATGCATCGTTCCCATGAATATCTCTGTAAAATAGCCGTGGAAGTTTGTGACGGGGTCTATATTCATTCTCTGGTGGGCAACCTCAAGCCCGGAGATATTCCGGCGGAAGTCCGCGTTAAATGTATTGATGCACTGGTAAAAGGGTACTTTGTGGAAGACAAGGTGGTCCAGGGCGGATATCCGCTTGACATGCGGTATGCCGGTCCCAGAGAGGGCCTGCTGCATGCCACCTTCCGCCAGAACTACGGCTGCTCTCGCATGATCATCGGTCGTGATCATGCCGGGGTAGGTGATTTCTACGGCATGTTCGAAGCTCAGACCATTTTCGACAAGATCCCGCCGCCCGATGAATCCGGCAAAGCGCTGCTGTGTACACCACTTAAGATCGACTGGACTTTCTACTGCTTCAAATGTGACGGCATGGCCTCGTTGAGAACCTGCCCCCATGACAAGGAGGACCGGGTACTGCTCAGTGGAACCATGCTGCGCAAAATGCTTTCCGAAGGCGGGGAAATTCCGGATCATTTAGGCCGGGACGAGGTGCTTGTAATTCTGCGCGAATATTATCAGGGTTTGACGGAAAAGGTAGAAATCAAGCTGCACGGAGCGGCTACCGGGGATAACAAAAAGTAGTTGACTAACTCGTTTTATTCCAAATTTAAAAGGGAGCTGCCCCCAAGGCGCTCCCTTTTTTGTTGAAAATCACAGATTATTTTCATGGCACAATGGCTGCAGCCGAGAAAAATATTAGCGGATGGACGCTTATACAAAATTTTGCCCCTTACAATCCACAAACCGTAAAAAAAAAACTAAATGGTAGGACTATCCCCGCTAAAAGGCTAAATAAATTTAGATATCATGATAACTGGTTGCATAATCTTTTCATTTCGGCTTCTTTGGGAGAGTATCGAAGCCATCCCAAAATTCCGATACAATGTGATTTATTTAGGATGTCCCGGTATCTGCCTTGACTCCCTCCCGACAGATACTTGACAATCAATTATTATTACCATATAGTATGAATAAAATATCTTACTAAAAAGGGGTTTAAATAATGAATACACAAAAGATAGCCATTTCGATGCCAGCTGATCTGGTGGCAATGATTGACATAATAAGCAAACAAAATGGGATGTCCAGAAGCCGTTTTATTTCAACTGTACTTCATGAAAAGGTATTAAATGAGAAGGAAAGGCAAATAATGGAGGCCTACAATCGTGTTTTTTCCGATGACTCAATCAAAAAAGAACAGATTGAAACATCTTTGTGGTTTGATGGAGCTGAAAACAAAGAGGGGATGGAATGGTAATCAGGAAGGGTTCGATATATTGGGTTGATTTTTCACCGGGAAAAGGTTCAGAACCAATCGGTCGCAGGCCTGGACTTGTGATCCAAAATGACCTGTTAAATGACAGCAATATCAATACGGTCATTATGCTGGCAATTACGTCAACCCTTAAATTTGGCGAATTGCCCGGCAATGTTATTTTGCCAAAGGCGGAGGCAAATTTACCCAAAAAGTGTGTAGTTAACATAACCCAGGTCAAATCAGTCGACAAAAGAAGCATAAAAGAAAAAATTGGCACCCTTTCGAAAAAAAGAATGGACGAAGTCCATGAGGGTTTGAAAATTGTGACGGGTATGCCATGAAAAAGGAGCGATTGGTCTCCTTTCCTTTACTTGTGCACCATGCCCGTTCTGCACGAACGTCCCGATTAGCGACCTGCCGGCCCGCGAGAAGGCTTGCTGCATGCCACCTTCCGTCAGAATTACAGGCTTGCTCCAAGATGATTATCGGTCTTGATCACGCCGGTGTGGGTGATTTCTACGGCATGTTCTAAGCACAGACTATTTTCGACAAGATCCCGCCACCCGATGAATCCGGCAAAGCGCTGCTGTGCACACCGCTGAAGATCGACTGGACTTTCTACTGCTACAAATGTGACGGCATGGCATCCATGAGAACCTGCCCCCACGGAAAAGAAGATCGCGTGCTGCTCAGTGGAACCATGCTGCGCAAAATGCTCTCTGAAGGTGGTGAACTGCCGGATCACTTCGGCCGGGATGAGGTTGTTGCTATTCTGCGCGAATACTACGAAGGACTGACGGAAAAAGTCGAGATCAAGCTGCACGGAGCGGCTACCGGAGATAATAAAAAGTAACTTGTAAGCTTCGATTAGCGTAAAAAACTTAAAAAGGGGGATGCCGGTTGAGGCACTCCCTTTTTTCGTTGGAGTGTCAGAGTACCGGCAAGGTAATAGTTCACCGGCCAGATTGTCGGTGAGACTGAAATCATCACGGACGTTGCGTTGTAGAGATCCCAGGTGTCGGATTGCAACGGCTTCTGTTTTCCGGTCTGCCACGGGGCCCGGTGGAGGGTACGGGCAAGCCAGCCATCGCGATAGATCGCCCGGTTACCGAACATCTCGAAGTATTGTGCGGTATACCGTTCTTGGGTCTTTGCATCGTTGAAGGTGTAGAGCAGGCTGACGCCCTCGATGGGTGTCTGCGATGTCCTCCGGCTTCTGGGCCAACTTTGTGCCGGCGGGAATGACCCCCATCTGGAGCTGGCGCTCGGCCGTCTCCTGCCGAACTTGGTCCCAGCCCTTGTCGAACTGTCCTTTGTACTTGTCGAACCCCTGAATGATACCTGTTTCCCGCCTTTTTACAGGATCCGGATCAATGGAAGCACCTGCTGCAGTTGCGCCAATGTGGTAAGCCGGGTGAGTGTATAAAAGATCAAACACACCAGCCTGGAGGGGCTGAAATTGTTCATTGGTCGGTATCACATCAGGCCCTGAAATATTCAGAGTCATCTTACCGCCTAAAAATTGCTTGAGATTTTCTTCAAAGGCCACCAAAGCTCCCTGGGTAAACAAGCTGGTCTTTGGAAATCTGGAAATGGCCCTCAGGATATTGGCCGATACCGGTTCCGATAGCATCAGACCGCTCATAAAAATAGATGCAATAATAGCGATCACCAAGATAGCATTCTTCATGAAACTTTTTTTCATTATTTGCTCAATTCTCTTCCAAAGATGGCTCTGGCCAGAATCATTTTCTGGATTTCATTAGTTCCCTCATAAATTTCTGCAATTTTGTAATCTCTGAAGATCTGTTCCACTTTGTAGTGGGATTTATCATGGCTTAATTCCCTCATAAATCCATAGCCGCCAAAAACCTGGACCGCATCTCTTGCCATATTTCCAGCAAGCTCCGTGGCATAGTATTTGGCACCCGCAGCTTCAGGTTCAGGAAATTCAATGCCCTGGTCCATTCGATAGGCCGCCTTTAAATACATGTTCCTGGCAGCTTCTATCTCAATGGCTCTTTCAGCCATTTTGAATTGCCAATATTGGAATTGACCGATCTTTTTGCCAAAAGCGCTTCTTTTCTTCATATATGCCACGGCTTCGTCAAACGCAGCCTGGGCCATGCCCACGCCGGTTGCAGCAATGCCGACCCGGCCGTATGTCAAAGTGCCAAGGGCGGCGTGCAAGCCTTTGCCAAGTCCCTGGATAATATTTTTTTCAGGCACTTTAATATCTTCAAAATAGATATCACTGGTGAGCTGGCCTTTGTTTCCCATTTTGATATCCGGGTCTCCGACCCTGCATCCTTTGGAGTCAAGATCAACAACCATCATGGTGAGCTGCCCTTCAACATTGACAAGAGCAGTCACAAAATCAGCCACACAGGCATTGGTGATAAACCGTTTCTGGCCATTTACAATGTAATGGCCCTCTTTTTTAACGGCGGTTGTCTCAACGGATTTGGATGACAGATCTGAGCTGGCAAAGGGCTCTGTCGTGGCGAAACACCCTATCTTTTCTGCCTTGGTCATGGGAACAAGATAGGTGTCCTTGATATAATCAGAGCCATATTCAAGGGCATGACCGGCCAGGATGCAGTGAACATCATAAACTGCTGCAATGCTGTTGGAGGCATAGGCAAATTCTTCCAGGGCCACCACCGTGGCACAGCAGGGGAATTCAAGCCCCAATCCGCCAACTGATTTTGGATAGGGGATCTTGAAAAAATCTTCCTTTGCCAGGGCATTAAACACTTCCCATGAAAAAGTGTCTTTGCTCTCATCTGTGGTGCCTATCTCATAGGCCCTAGGTTCTATGACCCTCTGGGCAAATTCCCGGGCTTTGGCCCGGATTTCATGGGATTCATCCTCCAGCAGAAGATCATGGTAAAGCTCATCCTGCATTCTCTTTACTATTTCAGTCATCATTGCATCCTTTTTTCAATTGTCTGTTGGTTTTATTTCCCTCTACTTGTAGGGTATAGTTTATTCCTTTTATCATTTGATTATATTATTTTTTTATTCTTTTCCTGTCCATACGGTGTAACAGTCTCTGAAGACGTATATACAGCGTCGGCCAGGTTCGATAATTAAACCAGAATAACCAGCCGATTTTAGGCGTAAAAACAATGGCTTTCTTTTTAGCAACTCCCTTGAGCATCAGCCTCGCACACGTGTCAGGGGTGATGGCAGATAACATGTAAAACAGGCGGACTATAAAAGAGGTTTTAAAAGTATCCAGAGTTGTATTTACTGCTTCACTTTCTTCAAACATTGGCGTTTTAATGTATGCGGGGCATATAATAGTGATATCGACCCCCGTGTCCACGGCTTCTACCAATAAACTTTCCGATAAGCCAAATACAGCGTGTTTGGTGCCCACATAGGATACCGTACCTGGAAAGGGGAGCACCCCCTCCACGGAAGAGAGGTTGACGATATGGCCGTTGCCCTGTTTGATCATGAGCTGGTAAGCGTGGAAAGTGCCGTACAGCACACCGTTTAAATTGACATCAAACACTCTTTGCCAATGGTCCATGGTAAGGTCACGCACTTCACCCACAATAGCAGTCCCTGCATTATTAAAAAGATAGTCCGGTCGTCCATGTTCTTCTGTCGTGTCAGTGATAATTTTTTTGAAACCCGATTCATCTGTAACATCAAGATGGACTGCTTTGGCTTTCAATCCTTTTTTAAGTAATGATTCGGCCACTTTCTCAACTTGCTCAAAATTGATATCAGCAATGACCACATAAGCCCCATACAGGGCCAGCAGTTCACACACACTCCGGCCAATACCCTGAGCGCCTCCGGTAACCAGAGCTATTTTATCCTTGTATATATCCATAATTATTCCTTTTCAGGCTATATTTAAATAATTTCCGGTTTCTTTCTTTCCGGCATCACCGGAATATGGTCAGGGTAACCAACAATAATAGGTGCATGGATTTCATAACCATCAGGCAGCCTTATCATTTTGATAAGATCCGGATTTCTGATTTGTTTTCCCAATTCAACCCAGCAGGTTCCCAATCCGAGGGATGCAGCAGACAGCATTAAATAACTTGCGGCAAGTGCACAATCCACCGCCATGGTGGGTACTCCTTTCTTACCCACAATACAGACCAGGCAAGGGGCGTTATAAAACACATTGAAGTTCTGGTTCTGCAATGGTTTTTCATATGTTTTTAATGCTGAATCCGGATTTTTCTTTATATCAGCGAGTATCGAGGTTTTGCTATCATCCGACATCTGCCAGATCCGCTTTTTGTCGGTGATAACAATGAACTTCCATGGTTGATTATTGCCGGCATTTGGCGCCTTTGTAGAATCATCAATGATTTTGTTGATAAGGTCCGCAGGCACTTTCTTTTCTTGAAATTTTCGGACAGATCGTCTTTTCTCCAGCAGTTCTTTAAACTCCATCTTTAAATTTTCCTTGCTATATTTTCAGATTTGCTTATTTGAACCCTCGAGAATGTGGATACCCATAGCGGCTTCTTCAAAAACCAGGTTGCCGCCACCGTTTTCAGCCAGGGCCAGCCGACATCCTGCCACCTGGCGGTCTCCGGCTTCATGTCGTAGCTGAGTGACTAGTTCATTAATCTGTCCCAACCCTGAAGCACCGATAGGATGCCCTCTTGATTCCAACCCGCCGGATGTGTTGATCGGTATCTTGCCACCCAATCGAGTAGCTCCTGATTCGGCAAAGACACCACCTTCACCGGGAGGGCAGAACCCGAGGGCCTCTGTCTGATGCAGTTCCCCAAATGCTGTGGCATCATGAACCTCTGCCAAATCGATGTCTTCAGGACCAACACCAGCTTTTTCATAAGCCGCCCGGGACAATCGGAAGGCAATATCTTTGTTTTCATCAGAAATGGCTCGATTGGTGCCGGATCCCAAAATAGACGCCCGGATTTTAACCGGTCTGGGATTTTCCAACCGGTTCAAAAAACCCTTCGAACATAGGATGGCTGCCGCAGCACCATCTCCAATCGGCGCACACATGGGGACGGTGAGCGGCCAGCTCACCAGACGAGCAGCCAGAATCTCTTCCACGCTCATTTCCTGTTGAAATTGAGCATAAGGATTCATTGAACTGTGAAAATGGTTTTTAGAGGCAATGACCGCTAGCTGATGCTGAGTCGTCCCGTAGGTGGCCATGTGCCAGCGGCTCATAGCGGAGTATACGTCCATAAAAGCACTGCGATTTTTCCCGGCGCCTTCTCCGGCGTCACCGGCAGGGATTTCCAACGACAGACCGTTCAAAACATTTCTCCAGGCAGTCATCTGCCCCTCCATGTTGTCCATGTCAATGCCCGTCCAAAAAGCCCGGAACATCCTGGCTTTATCTTCGTTGTAGATCTTTTCCGCTCCGATAGCCAGAACGCAGTCATAAAGTCCTGATGCTACGCTCAGCCAGGCCTGATGAAATGCTGTGGCTCCTCCGGCACAAGCATTTTCAACATTAGTAATTGGGATCCCTTCTATGCCCAGTTCTCTCAAAGCCACCTGCCCACGGATGCAATGTTGATCCGAAAAATATCCCCACATAGAATTGGAAAACCATACGGCTTCCAGGTCCCCCTTGTTTAGCTTACCGTCAGCGAGGGTATGCTCCAAAGCGGCACCGGATAGGTATTTGATGGATCGGTCCAGATATTTGGCAAATCGGGTCATGCCCACACCAGCCACAAACACATCGCGCATTTTAAAACCTCCATTTATTTCTCTTCGTAAAGTTTTTCGAACACCTGGCCCTTATAGTGGCTGCGCTCAAGGCTGCCTGACTTGGCCCACATAATTTTGGGGCTAATTTTGATGCGTTTGCTCATGGCCGCCACTATTTCTGTTTCAAGGATTTCGAGCGCTTCGCCAGTAAGTCCTTCAGCATGTTCCACCCTCACCTTGAGCGGTGGAACGACACGCGGTGGCCTCTCATCCAGAACGATGCGCATGGCACCGGTTACCTTTGGCACAAACTCATTGATTACACCTTTGATGTGACTGGGGTAAACCATCACACCCTTAACCTTGAGCATGTCGTCAGCCCGGCCGATGACCTTGTAACGGAAACCGGTTCGACCGCAGGGACAGGGTTCGGTGAAGACCTGGTGGATGTCTCCCATGCCCTGCCTGATCCAGACGAAGCCGTCGCCCGTGAGCATGGTAAACAGCGCCTCTCCTTTTGCGCCATCTTCAATTTTGATAGGTGCCTTGGTCTCGGGATCCACGAGCTCGTAGTAGCACAGGTCGTCAGCGACCCAGTGCATGCCCTGATACTCTTCATGATCGCAGGAAAAACCAAAACCCGCACCCACATCGAAAATGCGGGCACTGTAAGCATTTTCAAGCTTCTGCTTGACTTCGGGAATCCCGGCCCCAGGCTCGCCTCCGCAGATCAGATATCTGAAACCCAATTCGTTTGCCGGTTTTTGCAACAGTTTGGGGGACTGCTCAATGAGATACTCGGCAAGGGACGGAGTCCCACCATAGACCGTACCGTGGAAGATATTTTGAATCATGAGGATACGTTCGCTTTTGGCTTCTGCGCCAACAGGTAACATGGTACAACCAAGCTTCTGCAGACCTATCATACTGGGTACCCCAGCGATGACCATGGAAAGGGCAAAACTCCACAATACCCGGTCGTCAGACCGCACACCCGCTCGCCAGGATCCCCGAGCCAGAGTTTCTCCCCAAAGCTCTGTTATGTCATAATTTGTGAGGGGATACGGTGTGGGGACACCCGTAGTTCCGGTGGTGGTGGCGAGGTAGTCGATCTCGTCTACAGACACCGGCATAATCTGATCGATTGCCTTGAGTATATCACCACCACATTCCACGACCAATTGCCTTAAAGCCGCCTTGTCAAAGGGCTTGATCTTGTCCTTATATTCACCAAAGCCGGTCAATTTTTCAGGATCCAGCCCGACTTCTTCGAATATTTTGGTGTAAAAGGGGGCGTTAGCCTTCATACGGCTTAGCATCTTTTTAAGTTTTTCAAACTGAATCTTTTCCATTTCCGGCGTATTGAGCAGTGGCTCCATCTCCATATTCCAGTAAGGTTGCGCTTGATTCATTTTTTTTACTCCTTATTAGTTATAGGGTATCGGGTGCTTTGGGACTGGCTTTTTCATTCATCTCCAAATACAAAACACCAAAGCCTTCCATTATTCTTCGTCATCGAGCACGCCGGCATAGCGCATAATCTTTTCATAGGCTTTGGCCAGACCGTCCGTTTCCCTTGTTGAAAAAGATTCATCTTGTTCAATCTTCATATACGTAGGTTCCTCCCACCAGCGCTGTTTGGTTTTCAGCATGGGATTACCACCACCGGAAAAAGCCATTGACAAATTGGGTCCACCTGCCATCTGGGTTGCCATGCGTTGCTCAAAACTGAGAGTATTCTTCCATGCTTCACGGTCAAACCATAGATTTTGACCGACAGGGCCAATGGGCAATCCCAAAATATATGAGGTACCATCCAGTCTGCCCAGCAATAATGCCAGGGCACCGATGCTGAACATGATTCGTGATTCTGCTCGATGTTGAGCTACGCAGGCACAAGCCCAGTCACAGGCAATACCGAAATCAATGGCTTTCCAGACACAGGTTGGACCATAGGCGCCCACACCCACGCCCTTGTTTCTTTTGGTGTATTTGACATATTCACCGCAGGTCTTAAACCCGCAGGCACCACAGTCCCATAAGGCCGGCTGGGTCAAATCGGCCCCTAAAAGCAAAATAGGCGGCATTCGACCTTCTTTGGCAAGATGTCGCAGGGCCACAGCATCATGTAGCTGAAACGCAGAAGTTTCCCCCAGGGTTTCAAGTATATCTAAAATCGGTTCAATATCCTCATCAGTGATAATTTCCGTTCGAAGCCCTAACCCATGGGTCATGGTGGGCGCTTTGGCAGCAGCAAGGATACAGCCTTTGGCTATGTCTAGCAGGTGATCCTGAGCAGCTTTATTTCCATCATAAACAGTCATGATCTATTCCTCCTTTTTTGTGGTATCTTTGCCGTTAGTTTTTTTTAGGGCAGGATCGAATGTGTGATAGGGATGGTTTGGTATCTGACGCGTAATGGTTGATATCTTACGAACCGCATCCACCTGCTTGGTCATGTTTGTCAAATGATAGTTAGGGGGAATATCAGCATAGGGGTTCTTTGCAGCAACTGCCAGCAAAATGGCTGCTACCACTTCTGAACTATCGCAGAACCCAAGATTATGGCCAGCAAGTCCCGTGGAATAACAGGGCTTGGCATCTACAAAATTATTGGCAGCCAGCCACAGGGCGGAACCCATGGCAAAACCAAGGTCATGGGCCCGAAGTACACAAAGAGGACCTCTTATATTTGTCTCCTTTCTTCTATCTGTGATATCCACAATTCCACGAAAATGAGATGTCCTTTCATAAAAAAAAGAGCAGTCAGGTTCACCCCCGCAAAGGCCGCAACCAACATCCATGGGAGTCTCATGAGCTCTTTTGTTTCCTAAAAATACAATGGCATCAGTTTCCCTGACCATGACTGCTTCGTACAAAAAAGGTTTTTTTAATCTTTTAGGCACATCCTCATGAGCCAGACGTTCCATTTCCCTGGCAATGGTCTCAAGTTCTTTTTGGCCATGGGCAATTTCTGCTTCATGGCCGGGGACGCCGCCTGTAAAAGGTGCTGTCAAAGCCGCATTGACCATCATTTTGGCCACCATGAGGACATTGTCCTTTTTGGCTTGATCCGGCGGCGAATAGGGCGGCCATTCATCAATATGTATTCTTGTCATGTTATCCTCCTAATATAGAACCGCTACATTGCTATTTATTGCTTTAATAATTATAATTAAAAATCTTCAGTCATGCGCGGGTAGGTCTCAGCAATGACATGGCCACCATGTCTGGCAAGGGTTTCATTGTTGCCGTCTTCGATAAGGGTTGCCCTGGCATCCCGGAAGAGTTTTTCCGGAATATATTCCTTTGTTAAACCATTGCCCCCCCAGATCTGGATGGCATCATGGCAGTTTTTAAATGCCATCTCGGTACATTGGGTCTTAGCCCACAACGAATATTCAATATGGGGTGGAGATATGTTTAAATTTAGATTGATGGCAGCTCTAGAAATAGCCCGACAGGATTCTGTTCGGGCAAAAAGCTCAAATATCCGCTCTTTCATTACATAATGTTCGATTAACGGCTTACCACCTTGTACCCGTTCCTTGGTATAGGCCATAGATTCTTCCAATGCTGCCCTGGCAAGACCCGTTGCCCAGGAGGCCATACAAAGGTTGGCAGAAGCCAGAACCATGTCAAAAAGCGGCACATAAAATTCGGGTTCAACCATCATATATGCTTTTGGAATTCTAACATTGTCAAAAAAGATTTCTCCCTGGTTGAGATCACGCTGACCGATTTTTTCAAGGGGTTTTCCTCTTGACACACCTTTTAAATTCAAAGGAATAATGCAAATACCGCCACCGGCAAATCCCTGGGAAGGATCTGACTGCAGGTGAAGCAATGCATGGGTGGCAATCGTCCCGCCGGATACCCATGAGGATTTCTGGCCGTTGATGACATACTCATCTCCATCCAATACTGCTTGAACATTGCCCTTCATTTCTGGCGAGGTAAAACACTCCTCCCCTATGGCAAGCACATCTGAGCCGTGGTCTGGTTCAGTAATGGCCCAGCATCCCCTGATGCTGCCGTCACGGCAGGTACAAAATGGTTTGACAAAATTTTCTATCAGCTCTTCATCACCAGTCAAACAAGCGATATAAAATGGGAAACAGACAACAGCCATTTGAACTGAAAGACCAAAGCTTGCCCAGCCAAACTCCTCGAAGACAAGGTGAAGTTGTAAAGGGGTTAGTCCCTGACCGCCATAGTATTCCGGCAGCATAATTGTATGGAAATCAAGTTCATATGCTTTTTTAAGAAATCCCCAAAAAGGAGAATTCTTGTCCACCACTTCCTCTGCCGTCATTTGATCCAGTTCACGGGAAACAGGACGCATCACCTTTTGGGCAAATTCCCTAGCTGCCTTTTTTATGGCAATATCCTCATTGCTTAAATTCATGTTGATATCAAAATAACGCATCGCTAATCTCCTTTGTTTTAGTCAGTGGGCAGACCGTATTTTTTACAATATCCAGGATACATTGCCTTGCCTGGTTTCAGAAGCGGTATGACTTGCAGGACTTTGCCCACCGGTCCCTTGGCCTTGATGTGGCGCAGGGCCATCGCTTTGGGAATGTTCAGCTTGTTGAGCCAGAACTTGTGAACATTGTCTGCAGACATTTTCATGGTTACCACCGGAACTTTGGCTTTGGCCTCTTCCCCGAAAAGGGGGCCGTTTTCATCGACGAACATCACAACATCAGGATCGTTTACCACGAAATAAATCGAAATGCCCCCTTCCTTGAGTTTCGAGCCAAATTCGGTTTCTTTCACCATTTTAGTCCAAATTTCACCGAACATCTCTTCCATCATAGCTCTGTCTTTAAATACTGGCATGGTGTTCCTCCTTTTCTTCTTTGATTTGGTTTATAGGGAATCAATAATTCGAACAATAGGATCTTACATTTACTAGCATCCATATCGCTTATGGCAATCACCTTCACCTTAATAGCAAAGGGTGTGCCAATATTTTTTATTGTATAACATACTAAATATATTGCTTTATTTAATGACTACAAAAATTGCGAAAATAATAAATGTCTTTATTTAGACACATTATGTCTTAATAGTGAACAAAAATTGTTGCTGGATAGTTTCTTTTGCGATAGGGTGAAGCAAAATCATATTAGTACAGAATCACATGTAAAAAATCTGTTCGAATCGTAATGTTCCAAGGATGATGAAAGAAGAGAGAATGGAAAAGGTTATGGTGAAATTTTCGGAAGACCAGTGGGATTTTTTAGCTGTATTAGAAGCATTTGGGAGAATGGTTTCAATTGAGCTGGCTGGTATCCTCCAGCCTTTATTGCCTGGTCCGCTTATCGAATTGCTCACAAAAGCAGAAGCGCAGGGGTGGATAATAAGGAGCGAGGGTGATCACCTGGCCTTAACGGAAAACCTGCCCGATGAGGTCAGGAAAAAATTAAAGAAGATAAACAAACCGGATCGGCTGACCAGGCTGCTGGATAGGCTCGAGAATGAAAAGTCAGATAGGGCCATTGATCTTCAGGTCATGATTCGGTTGAATAAGAAGGCCGGACGTTTAACAGAGGCAAGCAAACTTGAAATCCAGGCAGCACAACAGGCCATTGAAAACAGTAATTACCAGTCTGCGCGTCACTATTTACGAAATGCCGTTTCGTATTTGAAATTGGCCGGTGACGGCCCTGAGTCAGATGCCCTATTTGTTGCGGCAACGCTGCAATTATCCAGTATCTCTTTTGCTCAGGGGAAAGGCCTTTCGGATATCGAGGAATATCTGCTAAAATCACTTGAAGTGGCCGATCGTCTTGGGGACCTGCGATCCCGCGCAATGATCAACCTTCATATCGGGAGGTTATACTATTTTTCGGACCGCAGGGACGATGCTCTGGTTGCACTTTCCCTCGGTACGGAGGAGATTGAGGAGCTTGGCGATAGTGATATACGGTCCCAGTCGGACGCCTTTCTTGGTATTTTTTACTTTATTAAGGGGCTTTTCAAAGAGTCAATTGAGCACTTGGAAAGAGCTGAACAGCTATCTGAAACAAGGGGAAGTCCTGTACTGGAAAATCCTATGATACCAATTTTTTTTGGATATTGTGCTGCTTATCTGGGGCAATTCCACAGGGCTATCGGCAGCCTGGATTTCAAATATCGCTTTGCCAGAGAGCAGGGCGATACGGCCCTGGCCTCTACGATCCGAGCTGTCCTGGGAACCGTGCTCGTGTTGCTAAAAAAACCTAAAGAAGCGAACCTCCACCTCAGCTATGCACGCAAAGAAGCAAAGCAAGCCAATAACGCACTCGGACTTTATTTTTGCGGAGGCGGTGTAGCGCTTCAATATTACCTTGAAGGCCGGATGGACAGGGCCTATGAAGTTTTAAAAAAGACAATTGTAGAAGGTTCGCGTGCCGGTCTTGTACGCCAATTTGCCTCCCCGTGGATACTCGAGATGCTGTACGAGTTTTACCGGCTGGGGTTTGATCCCATTCCGGATTTTGATTTTTCAGATGTTCAGGAGCGAATTTTAAACGGTGTGAATATTCATTTGCAGGGGGTCGCGATCCGGTTACGTGCAAAAGACAATCTAAGCCGGAGGGGACTCGATCTTTCCATCGCAGAAAATCTGAAACAGAGTGAAAAACTTTTGCGTCAATCGGGAGACCCGGTGCAACTATCGAAAACTCTCTTCCAAATGGCCAGGCTCGAGTTGATTAATGGTAATATGGAAAAGGCTCGACAAATAATTCAGAAAGCCAGGCACCACTTGGGAGGATATATTGAAGAATTTTTTCCGGACGAATTTCAGCATCTGGTAGAAGATCAAACCGGTCTGTTAGATAAAACTGATTCAAAAGAACAATTCATTGATCGATATCTTGGAATGTTGGAGTCTTTGTATCCCAGCGAAAATCGTACGGAGGTTATCGCAAAAATGCTGACTGCCACCAGCCGAATGTTCGGCGCAGAGCGAAGCGGTCTTTTCTGGTTTCCATCCAGTCGATTTATGAATATTCCCGAGCTCAGGGCTGGTTCAAATTTATCCCGCAAAGAAATTACATCCAATTTTTTCAAGCCGAGCCTTACAATGGTCCACAAAGCGTTTAAAACCAATAAACCACTTTCAGATACAATCCAGGTGCATGAATCTGTTTTGGGAAAAAAACGGATTCGATCGGTTTTATGTATTCCGATAGAGGTTAAGGGGCTGGTTTACGGCGTCATGTACTATGACAATTCATATCTGAATAATGCCTTTAATTTTTTGGATCTGTCCATGGTGAAGCGCATGATGCGCCACACAAACACGGTTGTTGAACGGCGGTTCAACCACATTAAAATGAAGGAGAAGGTCATCCTTCTGTCGTCGGAGAAATCATTGCGCTACGAGCGCTACAAGGGGGAAATCATCACCCGGTCTGATAAGATGATAAGGTTGTTATCACAGATTGCCCAAATTGCCGAAACCAAATCGACCGTCCTTATCCAAGGTGAGACGGGGACGGGCAAGGAGATTATTGCCAACCACATTCACAATCAAAGCCTTCTTGCTGATGCTCCCTTTATTATTGTCGACTCTACGACTATTCCCGAGCACCTTCTGGAAAGCGAGCTGTTCGGCCACGAAAAAGGTGCGTTTACCGGAGCGGATAAGCGAAAAATCGGACGAATTGAATTGGCCAACCAGGGAACCCTCTTTCTGGATGAAGTCGGGGAATTGACATTGCGAGCCCAGGTGAAACTTCTGCGGGCGTTGCAGGAAAAAAATTTCAATCGGGTGGGTGGAACCCGAATGATCACTTCCGATTTCCGGCTCATTGTTGCGACAAACCGCGATTTGGCTGGTGAAGTCGCTAAAGGTCGATTCCGGGAAGACCTGTATTATCGTCTGAATGTTATTCCAGTAACACTTCCACCACTCAGAGAAAGAGGCAGAGATGCGGTTATTCTGGCGAGACATTTCATTGAGCGTTACGCCAGAAAGTATAACCGGCCTGTTTTCCGGTTGTCTTCAGAATATGAAAAACTGATTCTGGAATATTCGTGGCCAGGCAACATCCGCGAACTAAAAAATATTTTTGAACGGGCAGTTATATTGTCAAATAAAAACCGGTTTGTATTCGATTTGCCAACTGAACACACTGCGTCTTCCATCGACCCTTTCGAAGATAAGCCGACCTTAGATGAAATTCAGCGGCGTTATATCAAATATATCATTGAATCAACGGGAGGCAAAATTAGTGGCCCTGGCGGTGCAGCAGGGGTTTTAGGCTTAAAACGCACCAGTCTCTATTCTCGAATGAAGGCATTGAAAATTAAAAGATAAGAAATCGAGCGACACATAAAAAGCATCAATTTGACAGCACCCGGTGTTCGGAAAATAATGATGAAACTCGAGAACGAGACCGTTGTTTACAAGGAGGAGGCCGGCTACATCCTGGCGGATCCGCTGTTGAAACAGCATATTTTAAGATTCAGACTATAAAGGGAGCTGCCCCCAAGGCGCTCCCTTTTTTACTGAACAGGCGGAAACGATAGCTCATCGCACCAAGCGTCTCCCAGGTGAAGTCGGAGCCGACACCGAACCCGTTTTTCGTCCTGTCCGGTTAACCGAAGTAGCGCACTTCAATAATGGTTATATCATCCTGAAGCCGGATATCGTTTGAAAACATCAATAACTTCTCTTCCAAGGTACCCATGCTGAGAGAGATTTTAGGGTAGTCGAGGCTTTTTAAGATTTGTACAAATCCTTTGACGCCAAGCCACTCATTGCGGGCGTCTTGTATCTCGATAGCACCGTCACTGAACAAGAGGATTGAGTCGCCGGGTTCCAGTTTCGCTATTTTCTCCTTGTAGGGAAAATCCTGCATGACTCCTAAAGGCGGACCGGTAGATTTTGGTTCTTCGACACTCCAGTTTTTATGGATGATCAGCGGTGTCGGACCGCCGGCCCCTGTGAAACAGAGCGTGCCTGCACGAGCATCGATAATGCCGCACATTGCCGTTGCAAAGGTAACGACACTACCAAATATTTTAACAAGATCTTCGTTTACCACAGCTGCAAACTCTGCCGGGTTTCTTAACAGCCGGTAATGCCGGTTCCAAAGGATGCTTAAATGCATGGCGTACAAAGCTGCGGCTACGCCATGCCCTTCCATATCTGCAAGCAGAAATCCATATCGGTCCTCGTCGAGCTGTTGGATGGCATAATAGTCGCCGCCTACGATATCATACGACATGTAAAATGTTGAAAACCGCAAGCGCGGGTCTTCAGGCAGATCCTGCTGTAGGGCCTGGCGCTGGATTTTTTGAGCACGTTCAAGGTCAACCAGCATGGGTGATACATCACGAAAGGTTTCCACAGCACCAATGACTTCACCCGCCTCATTACGAAACGGTGCTGTGGTGACCTGGGTGGGAACTCTACGGCCATCCCTGCAAAGTGCAAAAACGATGATGGGCACGTTGGTGGTGACACCTGTGATCATGGCACGATGCAATGGGCAATACTCTTCGCCGCATAACTGGTGCCCGTCCTTATCTATGTGATTAAGGATGCCTTCCCGGCATGCACGGCCCACGACATCCTCAGATCGCCATCCGGTGATTCGTTCTGCAGATTGATTCCAATACACAATCCGACGGTCGCGGTCACACACGTAAACACCGTCGGTTAGGCAATCGAGTATTTTTTCGGCTGAAATGAGCAAGTCATTCATAAATTATTCCCTAAGACCCATAGTGATTTAAGATTTAACTGAATTTAGCAGGTCTCAAAATACCGGGGTACTCTTTAACAATCTATTTTATTTATGCAGGCTTTTTTTGTTCCGCTTCCGCCTGTGCGGCTGCGGCAGCCGCTGCAGCACCGGCTATGGCAGCTTTTTTATCAGGTCCTCCGGCTTCTTCTCCCGGTGGCAGGTAAACCGTCACATCGCGATGAGCAAATTCGATGCCGTTTTCCCTGAAAGATTCCTGTATCATCCGGTACACCTCGCGTCGAATGACAAATTGCTCTCCGGGAATCGTCTTGAACTTCAAGCGCATGATCATGGCGGAGTCGTCCAATTGTTTGACCCCCTGGGACTTAATCTTGTCCAGCAGATTGGGTCCCATTTCCGGGTCTTTTGATATTTCTATGTTAATCTTTTTGATAATTTTCCGGACCTTATCCACATTGGTGTCATAACGAACACGAAAATCAAGCTTGGTAATGATATAGTCACGGCTCATATTGGTTACGGTCCCCATGTCGCCGAAGGGGATGGTATGCACCGGGCCCCGGGCGTTGCGAAGCCTCAACGAGCGCAAGGATATGTGTTCCACCGAACCTTTCGTACCGCCCGTTTCTATAAAGTCGCCCACCCGGAAGGCATCATCGATCAGAAAGAACACCCCCGAGATGATATCTTTTACCAATGTCTGGGCACCAAACCCGAGGGCCAGGCCGAAGACGCCGGCGCCGGCAATCAACGGACCGATGTTGACACCCAAAGACGCCAGAATGATCAGGGCGACGAGGACAAACATGACGGTAAACACAAACTTACGCAGCAACACCAGCAGGGTCCCCATGCGGGAGCCGCCGGCACCACCCTCCTCGGCTTCCCCGTCATCATCGGGCATTTCCTCTTTGATTTTTTGATCGATTCTAGCCTTGATCAGCTGCCAGGTGATAAAGCTGAGCAGCAGGATCAGCAAAATACTCAAGGCACTGCGGGTAAACATGCGGCCCACCGCAATGTCAATGCCCCACAGTCTCAAAGAGCCGAAGAAAAGAAAGACAACCAAGAATATCCGGAAAAACCGTCGAATCAGCGGGACCCAATTCGCGATATCCATTTTGCCGTCAGGTTGCGGCTGTTCCTCGGATTGCGGCGACGCATCGTCGCTTAAATCAATGGTTTCACGGGATTCACCCGAGGCGATTTTCAATAAGCGCTGGACCCACTGATCCACGCCGATAACAATAGGAATTAAAAAGATGCTGATAATCAGATTCACCACCGTTACGTTTTCGTCATTAAGTGCCTTGGCAACCCAGGTCCCGCCTGCTACCAGAACGAAAAGGATAGCAAAATAATGCCAGTTTCGGGCAAAAGCCGTTCGCAGGGGACCTGCCCCTGCTTCCTGATCGACATCGTCGGCCAGGATCGCCTGGCGGACTCTTTTACGACTTTGCCAGATCATGACCAGAAGGGCTAAAATAACGACGACCCCGGATAAGCTGAACATCGTCAGGTATAACTGCCTGCTGACATCAAAATTTCGAAAGATTAAACTGGCTCCGACGAAGATCCCAACAAGCAATACGATGCGAACAACCCAATTATACAAAAAAGAGGCATCGCGGTCCTTCATCGGGAATAAGCGCAGCGAAGCGGATTTGGGGGAAAATATGATGCCGGCCCCAAAGATGAAAGCCATGTTGTAATAGCTGACAATCAGGTAGATGGAAACAATATCATAACTCGGTTGCCCCTGCCGGTAGATCAATACAAAGAGAATAAATGTGGTCAGAATATAAACACCGATGCCGATTGCATCCAGCAGTATGCGTGAAAGGAGCCGTCCGAAAAATTGTAATTTTCCCAATCGCACGGCCTTGATCAGGTTTTTCCGGATGTCGGCGGTGTTTCGTAAAAACAGCCAGCGCAAAACCAACCCCAGGGCAATGATGACAGCCAAACCCGCCAGGGTGCCCAAAAGATAAGGGGCCCCCTTTCCAGCCGATAGCTTCGCGACCGTATTGCCTCCCTGAACGGCGCTGCTATCCTCTCCGCTGAAAATGCTGCCGATACGTTTTAGAACAGCCCCTGCGGCCCGGGCCGCCCCATAAAACCTGTCCATGACTTTATTCACCGGACGTCCTTTCTGCGACGCCGGCGTGGAGCCAGGCTGCTTTTCCGCGTCCTGTTTCAATTTTTGAGCATAGGCCTGTCTGACCTGCTCATCACTCATAGCGGCGAGATAACTATCTACCTCCGCGGAAGACTTGGGTTCTACCTGGGAGTCGGGTTGAGCCGCCCGGGTGTCCTGCGCCAGTGCCTGAAAGGTCGGCGGCAGTAAATACATGCCCAGCATAAAGAACAAACAAAATAGAATTAGTTTCCATCGATGACCTTTCATGGGTTTTCTCCTTTTTAAATTTTGATCTTATCGTGGCGTTCACTCGTCGTTTCAACTTTGGCGGCACCACCAACTGCGACCTTCAATCCAGAACCGGGGATTGTCTCTGCTATCGCAGCAACGATTATTTGACGGGTCTCTTCTTGTTTTTATTCCTCTCCTGAAATTGAGCAGCAAGATTAAATTTACCATCATCACCCATATGAATTAATCAACTTCGTTGTTGTTCAGATTTGTTAAACTTGTCAGATAGCTCCTCACTTGCCCTTCAACACCTCGACCAGAGGTATGCCCACGGAAACCCGAGGGAGACTTGATCTCCAAGCAGGTCGCAATGCTTGCAGCAATATCGTAGAGTGTGAGCAATAGCGTTCGGGGAAGGAAGCGTATTGGCGCTCGACATTGAGTTGACTTTACCTACAACCGCGGAGTAGATGCTTCGAACAGATGCCATAAAGTAAGCCGCGAATGTGCGCAGGTCATTGTCATTTTCGTCCAGAGACAACCAGGCATTTGGATAATTGCACCGTTCCAACCAGCTGCTCGCCAGTATGCTTTTGCCGTAACCGGCCGAGGCCGAGATCAGGGTCAAAGGCCTTTGAAAGCGCCGATTAAGCCTTTCCAGCAACCGCAGTCGAGGCACATGAACCCCCGTAATCGGTGGCCGGTTCAGCTTCGTACTTAAGAGAGGAAAAATTGCTTTCTCGTCTGCCATGCAAAACCGCCCCATGGGAAATCCAGCTATGTTACACCAGAATGAAAGAAAGTTATCATAATAGTGAAATTAATCAATAAATTAAAAAAGGGAAGCCGATAAAGCTTCCCTCTTTTTGATTTTAGGCCCTATTTGTTCAAATCACATCATGTTCGCAAGGGATTTTTCTAACAAAACATTTTCGCCACCACACGAAGTCTAATTAATAATAAACATCTATTGTTTGTGTCTTGGTGCCTTTGTGGCTATTTTTTCCGGTTTATCCGGATTTTAGGTAATTTAAAAATTCCGCTCCGCATACTCATTGTACGCCATAGCCACCGTGCGGTAAACCAAATGGGCCATCTTTGAAAACGGAAGGTATGCCAGCATGCAAAAAACGAATATCAGGTGAATATAGTATATCAGAAAAGAAATAAAGGCCCAGTCGGCCAGTCGCGTCAGCTCGGCACCCATACCCGTGACACCCAGGCCGAAGGCAAGATAGATCAGATACCAGTCAAAGTAGCCGGAGGTTTGATCTTTTTTTGCACTGCGATTTTTTATCATCAGGCTGGTGCCGACAATCAGGGCAACACCGGCAATGTTTGCCAGCCATTTGATGGGATTCAGCTGGGACCAGGGGCCGTGTATGGGCCCGTTGGGCAGCAAATAGGATCCGTAAATCATGACAAAAACAATGCTGGTTACGATAAACAGCCCGATAAACCCGCTTAGCATCAGCAAATGGGCAATCTGACGGTCTTTGTTTTCCTCGCATTCGGAAAACTTATTGTGGGTCAGGATGGTCGGGATGATACGAACAAAAGCCATTAGAAATCCGACCGGTTCGATTTTCTCTTTGGTAGTCTTACCCTCCACCAGCGCATTTTGGTGGATATCAGCCAGGAACCGTTTGAGGCCCAGTGCAAACACGGTGACCATAAAAATGGCGGCCGGCACCATATGAATATCTACCAGCCAGGTGGAGAAAAATTTCCAGTGTTTGATGCCTTCGCTGGTATCCGGTGTAAAATCCAGCAGCCCGGTAATAGTTCCGATCACCAGAAAAAGGATCGCCGGGATCGCGATCAGAATAGGGAGTTTTTTAGGGTCTTTCAGCGCCCTGGCCAATACTTTCGGCTGGGCATACTCTGAAATCGTATACGCACGCAAGGCTGTCAGGACATCGCCCGGTTTGGCCTCCCGCGGGCAGAGGGTGGAACAATCGCCGCAATTGTGGCACAACCAGATGTCGGCGTTGCCTACCAGTTTGTCTTTCAGTCCCCAGGACGCTGCAATCATTTCCTTGCGGGGAAACGGTCTGGTGTCCGGCGATATGGGACAGGCCACCGAGCAGGTGGCACACTGGTAGCACTTTTTTAAATCTTCGCCGCCCAGTGCTCCCACTTCCCTGATAAAATCTAAATCAGGCTCAATAAGGTATGTTTCTGCCATATTACTACCTCCCATGATATTGAAGAATGAATATTGACGATTGAATATTGAAGAAAACAGCTTCTTTTAAATCGTCATTCATCATTTGTCATTCCTTAGAATCCCTTGAACGGGTTCGGACCCATCTCTTCTACCAGGGCCACAAAATCATCGATGATTTGCGGAATTTTGTCATATTCATCGATGGCTACCTGGAACTGGGCAACCCGCTCTTCTTCCAGCGCTAAACTCGACAAAGCCTCACCGATTTTTTTCATCCGGATTTCGGCCAGTTCGCTGCCTTTTACAAAGTGGCACTGGTAGTCATCGCCGTGCTTGCAGCCCAGCAGAAATACGCCGTCCATGCCCTGAGCCAGTGCATCCTTAATCCAGATCACGTTGACGGACCCCAGGCATCTGACCGGAATGATGCGCACCTCCGCCGAATACGTCATTCGGTTCAGCCCGACAATATCCAGCGCTGGGTAAGCATCATTTTCACAAACTAGTCCCAGAATCCGCAGCGGCGGTTCGTCGTAATCGTCTTCGGAGGGCACGCCGATGGCCTTGACCATGGATCCGATACTGTCAATGCTGTAATCGACAAAATTGATAATCCGCTCCGGACAGCAGCCCATGCAAGTGCCGCAGCGCCGACAGCGGGCCGGATTGGGCTTGGGCGTTCCCTTCTCATCATCATCAATAGCCCCAAAAGGACATTCCTCGGTGCAGCGCTTGCACTGGGTACAGCGCTGGAAAAAAAAGTCGGGAAAGGTCATATCACCGGATCTGGGATGGACCGAAGTACCCCGGTTAACTGATTCCAGGCACTGGATGGCTTTTAGCGCCGCGCCGGTTGCATCCTCGATGGATTCTTCAACCGTCATGCTGCGCCGAATGCCGCCGGCGGCATAAATACCGGTCCGCTGGGTTTCATAAGGGAAACAGATAAAGTTGGAGTCGGCATAGTCATTAAAAAGCGCATTATCCCGGAATCCCGGTCCCTGACGGTATGCGAGATTGATCACCGGATCGTCTTTGGTGACCGGCACCATACCGGTGGCCAGCACCACCAGGTCGGCCTTGACCTGGACCTTTTCCCCCAGCAGGGTATTTTCGGCTTCGACAATCAGGCCGCCACCATTTTGGGAAACACCGGTGACTTCACCCTTGGTTAAAAAGATGCCTTGATCCTGCTGGATGTTTTTATAGAAATTTTCCGTAAGGCCCAGGGTGCGCATATGCTGATAAAAAACGAAAGCTTTTCCGTCGGAGAAGTCTTCGCGCACATACTTGGCCTGTTTGAGTGCCACCAGGCTGGTTACAGCGCCCGCATAGGCAAAGTCTTTGTCGTCTCCCTGGCCGGGGCTCTGGATAAAAACCACCGATTTGGCTTCCCGGCCGTCCGAAGGCCGTGTAATCTTGCCGTTGGCGGCAATTTCTTCAAACTGGTAATTGGTGACAACATCAGCAATTTCACCAAAACCAAGATGGCCAAACTCTCCCTCTTCGGGCTGATAAGGACGCCATCCGGCCGCCAGGATAACAGCACCGAACTTTTCACCGTCCGGATCAAAGGTCAAAATATCTTCCTTGCCTTCGTTGTACTCCATGAACTTTTCGTGGAGCTGTTCGGCATTGAGTTCCTTGCCCTTTTCATCGATCTTCATCTCATCGGGCAGCGGATAAGGCACGTCAAACGGTGTTTTGTCATTCGGATTCTTAAGTGTTACGATAAAATCCCCCGGTTCGCCCGCAATCCGTGCAACCACGGTCTCCGTTTTGACGACAATGTTGGAGTAATTTGCAAGTTCTTTTATTTTAGTGTCGACGGTCGGTGGAATCAGGCTTTCATAGGGATAGGCCCCCGGCAGTTGCTTACGCCACGTTTTAGCGTTTCCACCCAGGACGGATTCTTTTTCGACAATAGTTACCTCGTAGCCCGTTTTGGCTGCGTCGATGGCGGCTGAAATCCCCGTAATACCACCGCCGATGACCAGTATTTTACGGCTGAAAGTATCAAGCAGATAAGGTTCCGGCAAATCAACTTTTTCCACCCGGGCCATACCCATTTTCAGATAATCTTCGGCCATCATCTGAACGTGATCGATAAATTCGTCATCATCTTTTTGTTCTTCGGTGGGGGCCGGATACTTGGACCTGGGATGGGACCATACCACCTGTTCTCTAAGGTTGACCCGATCCACGATGCAGCCGTCGAAGCGAAAGACATCATAGAGCACCCGGCGCGAACAGGCTGCAATCACCAGGGTATTGACGCCTTCCTCGGAAATATCTTTTTTGAGGAGTTCAACCCCTTCTTTACCGCACAGAATTGGGCAGGTCTTTACGGCAAGCCCTTCTTCCCCGGGCACATTGCATAATTTTTCGATATCCAACGACTTGCCGAGC
>JAJRVC010000729.1 GCA_024277475.1 Deltaproteobacteria bacterium | reverse complement strand
TTTTTGTATGGGAGGTTTCGACGATGATTTTTTGAGGTCTGCCGTCTTGAATGCTTTTGCCAAGTTGATCGATGATTGAGCGTGCATCCTCCAGGGGTATGATGTCGGCTATATTTAACTCGAAAAATTGCTTCGGAGTGTACCCCAACCAGGAATAAGCCGCTTCATTGGCTTCCAGCACATTACCTTCCGGATCGAGGATGTACACCGCATCATCGACATTATCCAGCAGTTCCTTATATCGGGATTGCTCTTCAGCATCTTTCAAATTGGCTATCATGTAATTGAAGGCCTGAGACAATTGCTTGAATTCCCAGTAATTGCTGTTTTTGTCTTCAAACAATAGATCCTTTTGGCCCTCGGAGATTTGAATTGCCTTTTGTGTCATCTGGCGCAACGGTTCCACCATTTTCTTGCCAAGATAGACGGATATCAAAGTAGACACCGCCAGAATGACAATCGAGAGCAAGCCGATCCATAAGGTGACTTTGTGTTTTTCAGCGACAAGGGCTTCCAGTGATGATTGGAAATAGAGGTTATCAAATCCGTAAATTTTAGATAATAGTAATTTTTTCCCCAGCGGAACAAGTTCCAGGTTCATGGCAATGCTTTTACGGCTATCGTTGTCTAGCTGTAACGTTTTTTTAGAGGTCAGGCTGTAGAGTTTATCGGACTTCACTATGGCGACATCGCCGTTTACCGTTTGCAGAACGGTGTTGATCAGCTTTAAATCCCGGGTCATATCATAAAGGGCATGGGCGGTTCCCATGAGCTGGGTTTGGTGCATAATGGGGGTTGAAAGCCACCATACCAGGCGTTTTTGGCCCTCGTCTTCCAAAACTTCCCCGTACGGATATTTTTTCCGAACAAGATCGATCAACTTTGGGGATAATTGGGGGTAGGCCTCTGGAATAACGGAGTTATCACCCGGTTTCTTAACGAAAAAGTAAACGCCTTGCCGTGATGGATAGAACTCGGAGACCCGTTCCTGCAACTGGGATTTTCCGTCGAGCATCACCGTTACCCGGATAATATTGTCGGATCCCAGGTCTTTTAACATACTGGCGATACTGGAGATGCGGTTGTTTAGAATGATTTCGACCTGACCTTTTTCCGCCAGAATTTTTTTACGAAATTCAGACTCGACATGCTTACCAAAATACCTGTATAACGCGATCAGGATGACGAAGACCGACAGGGTGGCAAGTGCAACAAAGGTGGTTACCAGATAGGTCGAAAACCGTTTTTTATTTCTGAATTTCAGCAGCGTTGACATTTGCTGAAATATTTTTCTGATTTGGACTGACAATATATATTTCCCTTAGACGTTCACAGGGTTCAGGGGTTCAAGGTTGCATTCTCGTCTCTGGACTGCATTTGGGATGCGAATTTACGAGAAAAGCGTTAGCTTCGTCAGGCCTAATTCAAGAAGTGGAGCCAAATTGGCAATTATTTGGGGAAATGAGCCTTTAATAACCCTTGAATCCGGAACCTGTGAACGGTTACTCGATTTTTATATAAAAGAATTGGTAAAATGTCAAAACAAGATTGCGGCCCGGCGATGCGGAATCCGGTTAAAATTCCGGTTGCAGTAACGGCAGATTTTAGTACAATCGTAGGCCGAAAAGGTACCCAGGAGGAAAAAAATGCGTCGTCTGTGTTGGTTGCCCACGGCCTGTCTAATCACGCTGCTGATTTTATTCAATTTTGTAATACCGGATGCCGTAAACTCCGGCGCCGGGCCTCCCGGCCTGGATATCGTTCGTATCACCCCTGTTGGTAAGGATGTGCCGCCGGGACGACAAATTGTTTTTGAGTTTAATCAGGCGGTGGTGCCGGTGGGGCGCATGGAACGTGATGCAGCTGAAATCCCCATTACCATCTCACCTGAAACAGACTGCCGTTGGCGCTGGCTCAATCCCCGCGTACTGGCCTGTGAACTGGATGAAGCTGCTGCTTTAAAACCCGCTACGCGCTATGATATCACTGTGAATCCCGGTATCCGGACTGAAGAGGGCGTCTTGTTTGCCAAATCGATGGGACACAGTTTTATTACCGAACGTCCCAAGGTGCGGTATGCCTGGTTTAGAACCTGGAAGGGCCCCGGTATGCCTTTAATCGGCCTGACCTTTAACCAGCCGGTTTCCGGAGAATCCGTGGAAGAGCATGTTTTTATGACGGTCGGCGACCTACACGAACAGCGGATTGGTCTGCATGCGGAACCGGATCCTGACGATAAGCAAACACCTTTTATTCTCCCCCTGCCGGGTGAAAAGATTTTTGTGACCCCGAGTACCGACGCGTCGTCCGGTCAATCCGGCATTGAACCGGAAAAAATGCCGCCGACCCGGAAGGTCACGGCACGGCGGATCTGGCTGGTATCTCCTGTAGTTGAACTTGCTCCCGACACAAAAGCGGCGTTGAAAGTGGAGCCGGGACTGGTGTCGTTCAGCGGACCTGAACGGGGTGCGGAAAATCGTGTCCTGACGGCGTTTCATAGTTTTCCTGAATTTGCTTTTAAAGGTGTCGAATGCGTCGACAACCGCAACGAAAAGATAACAT
>JAJRVC010000728.1 GCA_024277475.1 Deltaproteobacteria bacterium | reverse complement strand
CCGGTTCCGTTTGTCGGCGAAAAGTTGGGTTTTTTCGCCAGTGCTCAATACAATCGCTCCATCTACCCGTTCAAGTTTTATCGTCCGGATTTCACTGAACTGGCAGCAAACGTCAAATTGAAATATCACGTGACGCCGAACATGACGCTGCGCTACCAGGCGCTGCTCAGTCGGCAGGAGGGTGCCTCGATGCGATCCGGCGCTGTGAATCTGGCCGATCCCCGCCATTGGATCAGCAGCGCACTGGTTATGGGACAAATGTTTGGTAATGGCAATACCACCGGCATGTATATTGGCGAGACCCTGACCAAACTGAATCGAATCTCAAGAGCGAGCAACACGCTCAAATGGACCCATACGCTCAGTGCTGCCTCATTGTACGAAATTCAATTGACGCACACGATGACCAAACAGCGCATGGATCGTGACATTGATTTCCGCGATCTCACACGCATCGTCAAGGTCATTGACGGTGACAGCCTGGACATTGCGCCGCTTGGCATGTACTCGTATGTGGAGGGCAGCTTTGCCACGCCTGTGGATCGGCAGGGCGCCCATCGTTTGGGCGGCGGCGCCTATAATCGGGACTTTGATTTTTCATGGGATGAAACCGTCACCTTTAAACTGGATTACACCAACCAGATCAACGCCACTCACCAGCTTAAGGCTGGACTGTGGGGTTTTAAGAATAATATGCACCTGGATTTTGGCGGCATGAACAACAGTCAGACCCGCGATGGGAGACCCGATCCTGCCAATACAATCAAGCGCGTGTGGACGAAACGCAACATTCCTTATTACGAGTTTGCCGCTTATGCGCTGGACAAAGTAGAGTTCGAGGGGCTGGTGCTGAACTTTGGTTTTCGTCTGGACGGCCTGCGCCACCACGAACGGCTCTTTCCGATCTTTCATAAATATTACAACAGCGGCGTCGTTGGCGATAGCCTCTACCTGATGCCCGATTCGGTGGCCCCCAGGGGTAAGACACGAATTTACCTGTCGCCGCGCATTGGCATCTCGCATCCGTTATCGGAGAACAGCAAACTCTTTTTCAATTATGGCTATTTTTATCAGCGAGCTACTATCGAAGATCTCTTTCGCGATAGTTACGTCCCAGGTGGGTCCGATGGCCTGAATCGTCTGTCCAACGCTGCGCTGGAATTTCGTAAGACCATCCAGTACGAGCTGGGATACGAGCAGATGGTGCGCGATTGGTTCCGCATTACCCTATCCGGCTATTACCGCGACGGCTCCAACGAAGTACGCAGCATGGACTTGACCAGTCGTACCGGCCAGACGTATGGCTACAGCGTCAACACCGGATTCAGTGACATCAGCGGTTTTGAAATTGAGCTGCAATTTCCGCAACGTCTTTATTTCAGCGGCTGGATGAACCTGGACTATCGCGTTAAAACCAGCGGCAGCTATGGCTTTTTGCGGTTTTACGAAGATCCTGACCAGGAACCTGTTCCGGCCGATACGCGCCCACAGGTCACAAAAGCACGGCCATTTTTTAGGGCCAATTTGATATTTCATACGCCTTCTTTTAACAACAAAATGCTGAATGCCATTTTTGCCGATGTGCTTTCTTCCTTCCTGTTCCAATGGCGGGCAGGGGAATGGATTACCTATCATCATCCGACTTACTGGCCCGGAGACAATCAGCAGGATCCAGCTAATCTGCAATGGGAGGATTGGAGCCGACTGGATTGGCGGCTCAGCAAACAGTTGCGCACACGCGGGCTGCGTTTCAAACTTTATATGGACGTGCGCAATCTGCTAAATACGAAATATTTCTATTCCAGCCTGGCGGGATTCCTCAGTGCGTCAAAAGACTATACTTTATTCAATAAAGACGAGTACATGGAGGAGATCGGCCGGTTGGGCTTAAAGCCAGGCAATGTCACGCATCCGGATATCCAACAGATGCTGGCGCACGGGCCCTACTGGATTTTTTACGGCGAACCACGCCATTTCTCTTTTGGTGTTGAATTTTCATTTTAGAGCCTTATGCCTTGTGGAGGTAGCGTTATGCTAAAAATGTTTTCCCGAATATTTTTGTTTGTCATAATCTTGTCTGTAGTTCATCAGGCGGATGCGCAGAACTTTTTACTGCATCTGGATTCAGGTCGGTTGATATGGCGCATCGAGCCGGATATCTGGAGCAAACACTATGTCTGGCATTATGATACGCGCGGCAATCTCATTTACCCGGCCGACTATCGTGCGGACGCTGGTTACTATAACTGCAGCGGCTCAGCCATCGATTTATGGATTTATGACTGGAAGCATCCCTGGACCGGCTGGGGCGGCCCCGGAGATTATGCTGACTTTCCAATCAATCAGGATTTTGCCAAGGGCGTCGATTACGAAGGCGGACCGGAGCACGTCGAGCAAATGAAGTATATGAAATATCCGTATCCTGAGGTCAGGGTGAATGGCGAATTTGCCGGACGACCTGCGGATGTGCCGGAGAACGTGACCATCGATCCCGACCTGCCCTGCGACATGATGGGCTGGAACAAAACCTATTCGATCATCGGCCTGACCGCTTATGTGAAAACCTATACCTGGAGTCATCCCGATTACCAGGATCTCGTCATTGCCCATTACAAGGTGGTGAACGACGGCCACTGGCGTAAGAGCTTTCGCGAATACCAAGAAGCGTTCATGAACCCGAACACCTGGGATAACAACGGCAGCGGCGTCATTATGCGTTGGTTTCGACGCTTTGAACCGGGCGGCCTGTCCTGGGACAGGGAACGCGGACAGAATGAATGGGCCAATTGGAATTTTTGGGGCTATGGCATTGTGGATTCGGTGCAGGACACGTCCGTGCGGCTGATGTACGGCTGGGACACAGACAACCCGAATACGCCGGAGGAGGATGAAGGGGAATGGGACGCCAGGACGCAGCGCTTTCTCTATCCCCAATACCTGGGTTATGGCTATCTGCATCTGGATGCGGCGCCGGGCGATACGACCAATGATCCGTCAAGGATTTACCACTGGGGCATGCAAACCTGGCCGACTCTTGGCGCCAGCAACAAGTTCATGTTCCGTGTGTTTCTGGAAGCGAACAAATACGGTGTCAACCCGGCCGATCTCATGCCCAATAAGACAGTGCTGCGCGACCCGGACACCGGTGGACTCGGCATCTATGATGATAAATATCCCGATGGTACCAAGGATGTGAAACTGGAATGGTATACTGGTCCCTGGTTTCTGACACTCGGCGATACGATCAATTTTTGGGTGTGTTACGTGGCCGGTGGCCTGGATGCCCATGACGCTGTGACCGAAGGTGAAAAATATGGCCATTATTATGAAAAGGGTTCCAACGGCGGCAAAGGCTGGCCTGATTCGGTTATTGCCGCAAAAAATAAAATGCTGCGGCAAAAGGGCGTTCACGATGTAATTGAAAATTATAAAAAAGCCATTGCCATTTACAAGAACGGCATGCGCCTGCCTGTTCCCATGAATCTTGAACCACCGGCGTGGTTTGAGATCAACGCCGGGCCGGGCCGTGTGGATTTAAGCTGGGCGCCGGTTTCGGGCGCCGTTGGCTATAAGATTTATCGCACAAAACAGGGCAAAGGCGAAAAAGACAATGCCCTCTTTTACCTCATCGACAGCACCAACGCCGTGACAACCACCTATTCGGATACATCCGCTCAGCGTAATTTTTCCTACTATTACTATGTGACCGCGGTGGATGAAAATGGCGTGGAGAGCAGCCACTATCTCACCCGCTCGCGCAAACCAGTCACGCCTTTCGCAGCATCCGGCGAAACCCTGGCCGATATTCGCGTGGTTCCCAATCCCTTTGTTTACGATCCGCTTGGCAGGGGCAATTATGGCAAGGATAAAGACCGAATCACTTTTGCCGGATTGCCCGGGCCGTGCAAAATTACCATCTACACCCTGACCGGTGATATTGTCGACGAGCTGGAGAACCGACAGAATTCCGGTTCTTTTGTCTGGGATACAAAGACGAAATACAACCAGTATCTTGCCAGCGGGATCTATATTTATTACATCGAAAGCACCGAGGGCAAGGGTTCGGCGACCGGTAAGTTCATCGTGATTCGATAAATCGAAAAGGTTTTGATAGGAGCTTTATTATGCGCAATAAAATACTGCCAGCCATCGGTCTATTTCTTCTTCTGGTTTTCGGAAACAGCAGTGCTCAGCAAAGTCTGTATTACAAAGATTTTAATAAGGTGGCCCAGGCCGGGTTCAAATTCCTGGCGATCGGCGTCGGCGCTCGCAACACGGCCATGGGGGGCGCCGCGGTGACCAACGAAGGGGATGCGGCTTCGCTGTTCTGGAATCCGGCCGGCATCGCTTCCATAGACGGCCGATCCGTTTTTGTCGGCTATACTTCGTGGATCGTGGAGACGAGCCAGCAAGCGGCGGCGGCCGTGCTTTCGCTGGGCAAGCTCGGGAGCATCGGTGTTTCGGTACTGATGATGGATTACGGTGTCATCAAGGGAACGGCCATCAGCAATAATGACATTGGCTATATTAACACCGGGAACTTAAAACCATCATCATACAGCATGGGGCTTACCTACGCCCGAAAATTGACGGACAAGTTTCAGTTCGCTCTTACGACGAAATATTGTCGCGAAGATTTGACCGTTATGGCGCAGGATGTTATGGCTTTTGATTTCGGCACTATTTATCATGCCGGTGCCCATGGGATTAAGATTGCTGTCACCATGCAGAATTTCGTCTTCAAACAGCCAAAATATGTAAGCGAAGAATTCATGCTGCCACTCACTTTTCGCGTAGGCTTTGCCGGAGACATCCTCAGTCTGACGGGCATCGAGAGCGAGACCTCCCGCCTGGATCTGGTGATCGAAGCGACCAAACCTCGTGATTTTTCCGAACGTGTTCATCTGGGCAGCGAATACTGGTACCGCAACACCTTTGCACTGCGAGGCGGCTATCGCTTCAATTACGATTCGGAAGGGTTGACCCTGGGTCTGGGAGTAAAAATGCAATCGTTCGAAATCGGCTATTCCTACGCCGATTTCGGAGATCACCTGGGCAATGTCAGCCGACTGTCCGCCGAGATACAATTCTAAAAAACCGATAACCATTTAATCATCAATTTTATAGTCATAGAAAGGAGGGCAAAAGGAGTGAAACGTTAAAGTTTAAATCAGGCCTTTCTGCGCACGATTGAGGGAATCCTGTGCAACAAAGGGAAAAAAGAATCGAAAAAAGGAGAAAGTCATGAAGTTTGCAAGCATTCTATTCAGCGCAATCGTTGTCGTGCTTTTCCTCGGCCTATCATCGGTTTTTGCCCAGACCGAGGAGATCATCATTGAGGCGGAGAACTTTTACACCGAGGATGCCCTTGGCGACAGCACAATTCTGGTTTACGATGATGCAACGGCATCGAACGGTCAATTCATTCGTGTCCGCAAAGGTGGCAAGAGGAAAAAGTTTGTCGGTTACAAGTTTACCACCACGTCGGCGACGGACACCACCTACTACCTGTGGATGAAATGTCGGCCCAAGAATGGTGACGCCAAGTATGATCGACAGTACATCAATTGGGATGTTCCTGAGGAGTTGGTGGTTTCTGGCGGTGGTGGTGGCTTTCCGTTTCAGGGTGTTGGGCATTTTTGGTTTCACAACGATCATGCCAATGGCGACACTCTGGTCTGGCGCTGGCGGCTGGCGGTATTTCCGTCGGGGCAGCCGCATTTGCTGAACTTGCAACCAGGGGAGCACAATTTTTTCATTCGTTCACGAGATAGCAATGGTGATTATGATCAGATTAAAATCACCAACAATCT
>JAJRVC010000046.1 GCA_024277475.1 Deltaproteobacteria bacterium | reverse complement strand
TATTATGGGGCAATCTCTCGGGGGCCGCCCGGGGCGGGAAAGCCGCACGCCGGTAAATATAGGGAATTGACCCTATTGCGACAACGGGGAGAGGGTGGCTACCGCCTCCCTCTTACCCTCTGATGTTCATCCTTTCTTCCCTCATCCCTCCTCCATCGTCCTTCATCCCTCATCCCTCATCCATCGTCCTTCCCAACTTTAGTCACTTCAACGCTTCCATCTTTTACTGCACCCCATGGGCCGCAAGGGTCTCCAGCACCTCCGCAAAATCGATACCCAGGCGTTTGACCGTTTCAACCGTGGGGATACCGTCGGCGGTCCATCCCCTGCGTTTATAAACCGCGTCTTTAAGCTTTTCGTATTGTTCGCAGCGCAATTGCCGTAAGAGGGCTGTTTTTTCGGCGGTGGTCTTAGCGGAAATATCGATCTGATAGTTATCTTTAAACTGGGTGTCGTAGCGCTCGGCCCTGGACTCGTATTCCAGCTCGGTTACCGGTCCCATCGCCCGGTACGGGATTTCATCGTGTTGCGCCCGGCCGAAGCCCATTTTCAGGTTGAAGATACGCTGGAAATTATAGACCGCCTCACTCATTTTTACCAGGTCGTCGGGCTGGGACGGCCGGCCGGTCACGGCACTGAAAAAGTCCGCATACCATTGCAGGTGTTTGATGACCTTGGCCGGTTGCTCCGTATCCTTGTTGTCCTCGGGGATGATGTCATTCCAGGGCAGCTTGCAAAGGCCGCAAAGGGAAAACCAGGTGCGAAACATGGGAAACCAGTGCAGCGCTTCGGCCTTCTGTTCGAAGGTCGGCATAAACTTATGGACCATATCCAGGAAAATCAGCCAGGCTTCATCGTGCTGGGGGCCTTTGAGTGCCAGGCCGTAACCTCCCTGCTGGGCCAGGGATTCTTTGGTCATGTACTCGGAGAACTCCAGCCCTTTGGACTCCATGCCGATGTCGGCCATGACGGCGGGATCGGCTGCAAAATCCGCGGCAAATATTTCTTTCATTTTGCGGACGCCGCGACCGACAATTCGGCCGAAACCCTCTCCGGAGGCCATTTGATGAACAAGTGTCAGGGCGTTCAAGCGATTGCCGAAACTCAAATCCAGACCGCCGGTGTGGTCTGCATTGATCAGTCCCATTTCAAAGCATTCCATGGCGAAGGCAATCCCCGTGCCCACCGATATGGTGTCCAGACCATAGGCGTCACAGTAAAAATTCAATTCCACGACCGTATGGGGGTCAAAGATACCCAGATTGGATCCGCAACCGGCAATGGTTTCATACTCGGGTCCGTCCACAAAGACTTTCCGGCCCTTAAACGGTCCGGTCAGCGGTACAAAGTCCTTTATCCCGTGGGAGCAGGCCACCGTACAGCCCATCCAGCAGCCGTCAAAGCCCGGGTCGAACAGGCGGCGGTAGACCTCCTGGCCCAGATTGGGCGCCTGGGGATGGGATCCAAAACGAAAATTGTGGGTCGGCAGCAAATCGTGATCATTCATGATGGTGACCAGGTGGGTGGTGCCGATGCGTGACATTTCATTCTGTTTGGGATCCAGTTCGACGATTTCCCGGGAGTGCAATTTGGCGACATCTTTTAACCGGTCCTTATCGGCCGGTTTGTTGGTGTCGGCCGTCACCGTGTTCCAGCGCACCACCAGGGCTTTAAGGCCCTTGTCCGCAAAAACGGTGCCGATGCCCCCGCGGCCGGCCTGTTTATAGCGGGCGCGTTTGCGTTTGGCGTCATACCAGGTGAAATTCAAACATCCGAGCAGGGTGTTTGCGGCACCCGGACCGGCGGACACCACGGAAATCGTGCGCGGCTTCCCCCCGGCAAAATGGCCGGTGAGAAGATCGGACAGCTCATAGGCATTATCCGGCAGGCCGGCGGCCTCCAGTATCTGAATCCGGCCGTCGATACCATCGATGTAGATGACCGTATCCCGGGATGTTTTACCCTGAATCTGAAGGGCGTCAAAACCGGAAAACTTCAGGTAGGGGCCGAAATATCCACCGACGTTGGAGTCTATAACCGACCCTGTCAGCGGAGAAAGGGTGGTGACGATACTTTTGCCGGAGCCCGGATAGATGGGCGTTCCCCCCAGGGGACCGCAAGCGATACAGATGGCATTTGCCGGATCATTCCAGCGGGTGGTCGACTCGACCGCATTCCAGAGCAGCCAGAGATCATAGCCTTTGCCACCGACAAACAGGTCCCTGATTTTGGGTTCGACCGGTTTGATTGCCATCTCGCGGCTGGAAATATCCACCGACAGGGTCTGATCGGCATATCCCTTTTCGATTTCGGGCCGTTGGTATTTTAGGGTTTTGACGACATTTAATTCGTAATCAGGCATATTTAACTCCTTCAGGGTTTTTGAGTTTCAATCTGAATCCATTTATATATTCAAGTGGGTCTACAATCAAGTGTCAATTGGTTAGGATGGTTTGGATCGTTAAGATGGTTTAGAACGTTTAGATGGTTAGGACGGTTAGATGGTTAGGATCGAACAGCAAACTGCAGAATATCGAATATTGATGTGGCCGCAAAAAGGCACAAAAAACACAAAAATAAAATTTCAGACTTAATAATTTCAATAGGTTATAAAAATAAAATTCAAGAATTTTGACTTTTTACGAGATTGTCAATATTGAATGTCGAAGGGTGGAATCGCTTCGCCCAATCTTTTCCTTCCCTTGCACCCTGCACCTTATGCCCTTTTTTTCATGTCCGCGTGCGTCTGCCTGCCCAATGAAATCTCTGTTGTCCTCATTTCATCGGGGCGGTAAATTATTCCTTTTCATTCAAAATTCGACGTTGGATGTTCGAC
>JAJRVC010000727.1 GCA_024277475.1 Deltaproteobacteria bacterium | reverse complement strand
GCAAGACCAATGGAGTCTTTTCGTCTTCGGGAATTGTTGAAGCTATTAAATTTACTCTCATACATTATTTTCATATCACAACGTAATGGATTTGTCCCGTACTTTTTTGGCTTTCTACCATGATTTATTGAGAAATTACGTCAAGATTCGAGAATTTTGACTTTTTACAGATTGTCAAAATTATTAGGTGCAAAATTTATTTTTTTTGGTGCCCTTTTGTGACCCGATCAACCTTGCACGGTGACCCCTCAACCCTTGAACGCATGCGATTTTTCCTTGCTTTTTACAGTCCAATTTTATTACATACGAACAGAAGAATTCGAGAATCAGAGAGGAAATGCTGAAATGCGAAAAATTGCTGTGGCAATGGCCAAAGGTGGTGTGGGCAAAACCACCACCGCTGTGAATCTGGCCCACGGTCTCGCTTCACGGGGGAAGCGGGTTTTGTTGGTAGACTGTGATACTCAGGGCCAGGTTGCTAAATTCCTGGGCGAAAAACCGCCCTACGGACTTTACGAATTCATCACCGAGCGTCGGGATAACGGGCAACACATTGCCAGAAATAATACCATTCATCCCTCGCGCCGGAACCTGTGGATTCTTGATGGAGGTATCCGTTTGGTGGAGTTAAAGAACTGGCTGGGTGAGCAGTCCAGGGAAATTCGGCAAACCGTTCTGGCCAAAAAACTGATCCTTAAAGAAGGGACGCTGGATTTTCTCATCTTCGACTGTGCGCCTGGCTGGGATGTATTGAGCGTCAACATTCTCATGGCGGCAAACGAGGTTCTGTGTCCGGTGGCGCTGCAGGGTCCCTCCCTGCAGGGGCTGAAAACATTCTTCAAATACCTGCAGTCGGCCCAGAAATTAAATCGCGATCTGCGTCTCGAGCATATACTGCCAACCATGTTTGATCGCAGAACCCGTCACAGTCATGAAATTTTTGATCAGCTTAAAAAATATTTCAGCCGGCAGGTATGCGATCCCATTCACTACAATGTTCGTTTATCAGAGGCCCCTTCTTTCGGGCAGACTATTTTTGAATACGCAGCCCGGGCCCAGGGCGCTTGCGACTACAAAAATTTAATCGAAAGGATTATTAACCATGGCGACCGGCAGAAACAAACTACCTGATTTCTTCGGTGAAGATGGTATCGATCCGGTTGAATCGGCCACAGGAAACCGGCAGCGTCTCACAAAAGATAATGACGTATTTTTCGGAAAAGATGCCAAAACCGCGATTTCCACCAAGAAGAAAGCCGGTTTTTATTTATCGAAGGAGATCCTCGAACGCTTTAACCGCAAGTTCCACGAATTGAAACTGGCCGGCATCCCCATTGAAAACAAGTCCTCCCTGCTGGAACTGGCGCTGGCATTTACCTTGGATGATCTGGATAAAGGCGGCGAGAGCCGGGTGTTGCAAAGATTGGGCAATTAATTTTTCATTGACACTGAGGATGGGTTGGTATAATTGCCAATTAGACAATAAGTATGATATAGACATACCATCCGAATCCAGCCCAAATGTTGCAACAAGAGTCAATCCGGGTATTGGCGCCAGTGAAACGATACTTTTTCTCCATCCTGATGCTTTAATACCTGGTATCAAAGACGATATAATCGCGCATTTTTCCAGTCTGTTGTACGGATGGCAGATCCAATCCCGTCATAATTTCATATAATTGTGAAACTTAAGCATGATGTGGCCGCAAAAAGGCACAAAAAGCTCAAAACTAAAATTTCGTACTTTATAATTTCAATAAGTTATGAGCTCAAAATTCGATAATTTTGACTTTTTACGAGATTGTCAAGCATGTGGGGGTATAAATTGGCACGGACGTATCATTTAAATCAGATCAAACAGGCAGTGGGCAAATTAGATGTTGCTAAAACTATCGAAGAAGGTTTTGTCGCCTATTCACAGGGACGGGTGGTGGTGCCCCCGGTGGGCGAACTGGTCTTCGAGAATCCACCGGGTGATATCCATATCAAATACGGCTATATTAAAGATGACGACTACTTTGCCATCAAAATCGCTTCCGGATTTTATGAAAATTTTAAAATCGGCCTTCCCACCAGCGACGGACTCATTTTGTTGTTTTCCCAACGAGACGGCACACTGGCGAGCATTCTGCTGGATGAATGTTATCTGACCAATGTCAGGACTGCGGTGGCGGGTCAGGTTGTCGCAAAATATATGGCTCCATCCAAAATTGATTGCATGGGTGTCTTCGGTACAGGGGTTCAGGCACGGATGCAGGTCGAGTACTTGAAACCGGTTATAGATTGCGGCGATATCATCGTGTGGGGACTCCACCAGGATAATTTAGACACCTACAAACTGGATATGGAGAAACTCGGCTACACGGTCCAAACGACCCAGGACGCTGGTGAAATCACTGCAAAATGCCGTCTGATCATTACGGCAACTCCCTCCACGACCCCGCTTATAGATGTCAAACAGATAAAACCGGGCACCCATATTACGGCCATGGGCTCCGATACCCATCAAAAACAGGAGCTAGACCCTATGATTCTTCAGAGAGCCGATAGGGTTGTGGCCGATAGTATCGAGCAATGCTTGTCGCGTGGTGAAATTTCCAAAGCGCTTCAGGCGGACCTGGTAAAAAAGGAAAATCTCATCGAGTTGGGGGATGTGATTTGCGGTCGTCAACCGGGGCGAACGTCTGATGAGCAGATAACCGTGGCTGATTTGACCGGCGTGGCGGTGCAGGATATTCAGATCGCCAAGGCAGTTCACGAAGCCCTGCTCCAATCCGATTTTGGTGATGCATAGAGAATGCATCATTGTGGGGCCACACCTATATAATTGATCCCGACCAGGTCCTCCTTGGAGGGGGACAACGGACCGTAGTAATAAACGTGCTGTTTGATACTAAGGCTGCATGTCGGGAAAATGGAAACTTATACTAAAGTACAGGGGGTATGAGAGATGAAAAAATTTTTCCTTTTAATGACAACGATCCTGGTATTCGGCGTAGGCGGACTCATTCAAACGGCAGCAGCGGAAACGCTGCGCGTTGGAGCGGAATGCACCTATTTCCCATTTAACTACCGCACCGATGATGGTAAACTCACTGGTTACGACATTGACGTTGCCAGGGGTATCATGGAAATCATCGGCGCCGACGTCGAGGTCGTCTGTCAGAAGTGGGACGGTATGATCCCGGCCCTTCTTGCCAATAAGTTTGACCTGATCATAGCGTCCATGTCCATTACCGATAAACGGAAGAAAAAAATAGATTTTTCGATTCCATACCGGGTTTCTATCGGTCAGTTCGTCGGTAAGAAAGGCGCGAACCTCAATCTTTTCAATAGTGACGGGTCTCCCAATGTGGCCAATTTCAAAGGCGTCAAAGTCGGCATAGAACGTGCCTCGACTTATGAGAACTGGATTGACGCAAACGTACCCAATGCCAAGGTACTGCTGTATGATACTAATGAAGCCTTATATCTCGATCTTCAGAATGGGCGTACCGATATCATCATGACCAATCCCATGAAGGCATTCCTAAAATTTCTCAGCAAAGACAAAGGTAAGAAGTTTGGATTCGTCAGCCCACCGCTCGACGATCCTAAAATTTTCGGCATCGGTGTCGGAGTCGGCATCACCAAGGGCCGGGAAGACCTGCTCAAACGCATCAACGGCGCCCTGAAGACGCTGATTGAAAACGGCTCTTTGAAAAAATACTCCTTGAAATATTTCCCGTTCGCTATCTACAACGAAAAATGGGAAGGCGTCGAATAAGAAGCGGTAAATGACGCGGCGCGTTGGCGGTAGCCGACACCGCCGCGTTTTCTCACACGAATTAATACGCCAACCCAGCCCGGGAAAGCTTAGCCGGTTGCGGTGCAGCCGTGATCCCGCTCGATCGGAGAAGTAGATTGAATATTGAAGATTTGTGGTATCGCTTCGCTCTGTTTTTTCAATTTAAATCGATCGTTCGACCCAGTCATTAGACCCTGAGGCTCTCGAAGGGAGGCTCTCGGCGGGTAGAATTTCTTAACAATAGGAGGAAGCCTCTGTGGCAGACCTGTCCGGATGGTGGGACGACTATTTTTGGGGTGCAATGACCGTTCTCCAGGTTTTTGCTGTTTCCTTGACAATGGCTGTGATTTTCGGATTGATTGGAGCCAGCGCCAAGCTATCGAAAAGCCGCATCGCCAATAAAATCGCCGGTGCCTATACGATCGTCTTCCGCGGAACACCGGAGCTACTGGTTCTACTGCTTTTTTACTACGGTTCGGCGGTTACGCTGACCCACATAACGCAGATCTTTTCCCCCCAAACCCAGTTTGTCGATATCCCTCCTTTCTGGGCAGGTTCCTTTGCCATCGCTTTGATCGTCGGCTCTTACGCGACCGAGACCTTTCGGGGGGCCTTTCTGGGAGTGGATCCGGGGCTTGTCGAAGCGGCCCGGTCCCTCGGGATCTCGAATTTACAGACGTTCTTCTATGTCCGGATCCCCCAGATGTGGCGTTTGGCCCTGCCGAGTTTTGGCAATCACATGCTCTCACTGATGAAGGATACGGCACTGATTTCAATCATCGGACTTGAAGAGATCCTTTTCGTTGCTGAAATGGCGACAGCGGTGACCCTCAAACCGTTTATGATGTACATGGTCGTGGCTTTGATTTACCTCAGCATTACGACCGTCATTACACTCGTGGTGATGGCCCTGGAGAAACACGCAAATCGGCACCTGGAGGGTGCGCGATGAATTTTGATTTACTCCTCATATTTGAGAGCATCCCCAAGATGCTGGCCGGCCTCGGGGTGACACTGGAACTTTTGTTCCTGGCATCCCTTCTGGGTTTAGGCCTGGGTATCATCCTTCTGTTGATGCGAATCAGCGGCCGCAGGTATCTCGTCTTTCCGGCGTTTATCTATATCTATTTTTTTCGTGGCACGCCGATCCTGGTTCAAATTTTTATTATCTACCATGGCCTCCCGCAATTCGAATTTATCCGCGCCAGTGTGTTCTGGCCGATCCTCCGTGAGCCGTTCGGCTGTGCAACGCTTGCCCTCACTCTGAATTCCGGCGCCTATGTTTCGGAAATACTTCGCGGGGGATATCTCGGTGTCGAACGGGGATTGCATGAAGCGGGAATGGCGCTTGGCCTGTCGAAAAGCCATCGGTTCTTTTACGTTACGACACCTATCGCCGTCAGGCTGGCCATCCCGGCCTACAGCAACGACTTCATCAGCATGCTCAAGGCGACCTCATTGGCCAGTACGATCACTTTGCTCGATGTGACCGGTGTGGCGCGTACCATTGTCGCCAAGACCTTCGCACCCTACGAAATATTCATTGCCGCTGCGATTATCTATTTGGTGATGACATGGTTTTTTCAACGCGGCTTCGGCTTGTTCGAGAAGCGTATGAGCCGGTATATCAAACACCAAGGTTGAGGGGTTTAGGAAACAATAAGGCTTGAGATGAATGATAACAATCAAAAACCAATTATCATACTGCAGGATGTCTGCAAGTCGTTCGGCGACTTCCAGGCGTTGCGCAATATCAATCTTCAGGTAAAAAAAGGTGAAAGGATTGTGGTTTGCGGGCCTTCAGGGTCCGGCAAATCAACCATGATCCGCTGTATCAACCGGCTCGAGGAACACGACAGCGGCAAAATTATTGTTTCCGGTCGCGAACTGACAAACATGGTCAAAGACATTGACGCAGTTCGCAGCGAAGTCGGGATGGTCTTCCAGAGTTTTAATTTATTCCCGCATTTAACGGTGATTAAAAATCTGATGCTGGCCCTCAAACTGGTACGAAAGATGAACAAGTCGCAAGCTGGGGAAGTTGCCATGCGTTTTCTTAAACGCGTTCGCATACCCGAGCAAGCTGATAAATACCCGAGTCAGCTCTCGGGAGGGCAGCAGCAGCGGGTTGCCATTGCCCGTGCGCTTTGTATGAATCCTGAAGTAATGCTTTTCGACGAACCGACATCTGCATTGGATCCGGAGATGATCAGCGAGGTTCTCGACGTGATGATCGATCTTGTGAATGAAGGTTTGACAATGATCTGTGTTACCCACGAAATGGGTTTCGCTCGGTCTATCGCCGACAGCATAGTTTTTATGGATTACGGTGAAATTGTCGAAATGAAGCCGCCGGATGAGTTTTTTGAAAATCCGGAAAGTGAGCGGACCAAGCTCTTTCTGAGCCAAATCCTCTCCCATTGAGCGGAGGTTGTTGTGAACGCGTCCGAAATCAAACGATTTGTCGACTGCGGCCTGCGGGCGGTCGATGTCAGCGGCGCTCTCATTCGGGAACATAGCTGCAAACCGTTCCATGTCGAAGTCAAGGGTGACGGTAGCCCGGTTACCTCGGTCGACAAAGCCGTTGAGGATCAAATGCGAGAGATTATTGCTGCTGAGCATCCCGGCCACGGCATCCTTGGCGAGGAACGAAAAGCCTATGCTCCCGACAGTGAATTCGTATGGGTGATTGACCCGATTGACGGCACACTGGCATTTCTGGCGGGTATTCCGGTGTTTGGTACGTTACTGGCCCTGTTGCACAACGGGGCTCCGGTTCTTGGGATTATCGATATGCCGATGACCGCTGAGCGTTGGATTGGCGCTGCCGGCCTGCAAACGAGACGAAACGGCAAGCCGGTCCGCTCGCGCCCCTGCGCGGATCTTTCGATGGCGCTGATGTCGACCAGCAATCCCGATTACTATGACCGCAGCAATGCCCCGGCGCTGGAGCGGTTGAAAAAAGCTACCCGCTTTGCGGTTTATGGCGGCAGCTGCATGTTCTACGCCCAGATCGCTTCGGGGCGCGTCGACATCTGCATCGATGTTCAATTTGAGACCCATGACTATTTGGCTTTGATTCCTGTCATTCAGGGTGCCGGGGGCGTGTTTACTGATTGGGAAGGGGGGGCTGCGGGGCTATACTCCGGGAGTCAGTACATTGCAGCGGGTGATCCGCGGGCGCACGAGCAGGCCCTCAAAATTCTATCGGGCCGCTAGGCCGCTATGAAGGTGATAGCACTGCTTGAATTAGTGGCGCCGGTTTGCGCAGCGAGTGTGCCATATATGACAATATTACTGGTTTCAGGTGTCAGCCCAAGTTGCCGGCAAAAAAACGGTCGATCTAATCGGAAAAGAAACTGAATTTTGCGGTTCGCTGTTCCAGCTATGTGTGGTTTTATATGAGGTTTCGGGTGTCAGGGAGTTGAGGGGCAACCTCCTGAAACCTATCGAAGATCCCGACTGAAGCGAAACGGAAACGGGGAACGCCGACACCTTACGTTTCTAACAACATATTGTCAGATAAAATTTAAATTTAATAAGGGCCTAACGCTGATTTTATGGAAAACACACTTTCGAGCTATACACCCATTGCTGATGCCATCGCCAAGCTTTTGCACCCTTATGCCGAAGTCGTAATCCACGATATCGAAAAAGACACCATCGTACATATCGCCAACCCCTATTCCAAGCGGGAGGTTGGCGATACATCCTATTTGGGGCTGGACAGCGACGAATCCGATTTCGGGCTGGAAAAGAACGTGCTCGGCCCCTATGAAAAAACCGGCGATGACGGCCAGCGAATCCGGTCCATAACCGCCGTGCTCCGCAATAAAGAAGCTAGACCGATTGTAATCCTGTGCATCAATCTTGATTTTTCGCCTTTGGAAACGGCCTTTGATTCAGCGTTCGAGGTCCTGAATGGATTGACTCGTCCGCCGGATATCGAGGCTCGGCCAGAGGCCATATTTCGAGAGGAATGGCAAGAGCAGATAAAATTGGAGATCCGTGCATTTCGCCTCGAAAAAGGCCGGACGCACGATTCGATGAATGCCGAAGATCGCAGGGAACTGATGCGAAGGATAGATCAAAAGCGGCTTTTTTACCCACGCAAATCGGTGGAACAAGTCGCCAATCTCCTGAAAATATCCCGTGCGACGGCCTACAAGGACTTAAACCGGATCAGAAAAAGCAATACTAAATTGTTCTGAAACCGCCGCTATACGTAAACCACACCTGAGGCGGAATTTTTAGCAGTGAAAGGAGTTGTACGAATCTGATGACACATTTTGTAAGTACCAAAGGGGGCGTGGCGCCCGTGGATTTTGAAACGGCGGTTTTGCAGGGGTTTGCTGCCGACGGCGGGCTGTTCATACCGGAAACGATCCCTCGAATTACTGAAGAGCGTCTGCGGGAGTGGTCCGGGTTGAGTTTTGTCGATCTCGCTTTTGAAATTTTATCACTTTTCATAGAGCGCAAGATCATTTCCGCGGATGAGTTGCGAGGGTTGCTGCGCGACAGTTTCAATACATTCGAACACCCGGACGTTATCCCGGTTGTAGGCCTGGGAACTAAGCCCAATACGTACATCCTGGAATTATTCCATGGGCAGACCCTTTCATTTAAAGACGTCGCCATGGGGTTTCTGGTGAACACGGTGGATTTTTTTCTCAAACGAAAAAACGATTGGGTGTCGCTGGTGGTGGCCACCACCGGGGATACCGGTCCGGCAGCCGCCCAGGCGTCGGTAGGCAAGGAGTCCATTGAATGCTGGGTGCTTTATCCTGCTGGAATGATCTCTCAAGAACAAGAGCGCCAGATGACGACTTTGGAAGCGCCCAACGTGCATGCCGTGGGCGTGAACGGCTGTCACGACGGCGGGGATGATCTCGACCTGGTGCTGGCCCGGATGTTTGCCGACGACACCCTCAAAAAGCAGCTGAGACTCTCCAGCGTCAACTCAATTAACTGGTGCCGGGTAATGGTCCAGGCCGTTCACTATTTTTACGGTTATTTTCGCGTTGTCGATCGGGTGGGCGAGGAAGTTGTGTTTTCAGTACCATCGGGCGCCTTTGGCAATCTTTTTGGCGGCTATCTGGCGCGTACAATGGGGCTGCCGGTAAAAGCGTACATCTGCGCCAACAACCAAAACGCAACGCTCCACAGAGTCCTGTCAACCGGTCTTTTTACAAAAGAGGATCTCAAACCGACCGTATCTTCGGCCATCGATATCGTTGTTCCCTATAACTTTTGGCGCTATTTATATTTTGCCTCCGGGCGTGATGATGGCAAAATCAGGCAATGGATGGATGAGTTTAAAAACCAGGGCAGCGTGCAATTGGATTCGCGGACGGCCGACGAAATCCAACAGGGCTTCATCTCGGCTTCCATCACCGACGAACAAACTCTTTCCACCATTTCTGATGTGTATCGAGGCCTGGATGGCTACCTGCTGGATCCGCACGCAGCCGTGGCCGTGGCTGCTGCGGATATGTTTGCAGATACTTTTGGAGTGGATACCAAAGTCGTGTGTCTTGCTACAGCCCATGCCGCCAAATTCCCGGATGTTATCCGCAAAGCCTTGGCTGTGGATGGGGAACTGCCCGAGCAGGCCGTGCATCAATCTATCGAGGCGGCCAAGGATCTCTGCCGGCACGTAAGATTGTGCGACTGCACCAAATTGGCTCCGGCCCTGACGCGCGCCATGCAATCCGTGACAAAATACCGCGGGGCCGCGAGTAGATTTGAATAAGGTTCAAAGAATGATATGGCCGCAAAAAGGCACATAAAACACAAAAATAAAATTTCACACCTAATAATTTCAATAGATTATGGAACCGAAAGTCGATAATTTTGACTTTTTACGAGACCACCAAAAGAACAGATAAAGTGTCGATAAAATATCGAGCAACAATCCCACTTGGAGGTGAAGTGTATGTCAGAAATTTGCATTATGTCAGCCACGGATATTGTTAGTAAAATCCGGGACAAGGAACTGTCCTGCCAGGAAGTAATGGCGGCACATCTATCCAGAATCGAACAGATTAACCCTGAAGTGAATGCCGTCATCAGCCAAATTCCCCCTGAGCAGGCACTTGCCGAAGCCCGCGCCGCCGACGAAGCTATCGCACAAGACCGGGTGGTTGGGCTGCTGCACGGACTGCCCATGGCCCACAAAGACCTGGTACCGACCAGGGATTTGCGCACCACCCTCGGCTCCCGCATTTTTAAGGATCAGATCCCCGATCACGACGGACTCATTGTGGAACGTCTTAAAAACGCGGGCGTGATTACCATTGGTAAGACCAATACGCCCGAATTCGGTGCCGGCTCCCAGACTTTTAATGAAGTCTTCGGTGAAACCTTAAATCCTTACGACACAACAAAAACTTGCGGTGGGAGCAGTGGCGGGGCAGCCGTGGCCCTGGCCTGCGGGATGATACCGATCGCAGATGGGAGTGACATGGGAGGTTCGCTTCGCAACCCGGCAAGTTTTTGCAATGTGGTGGGATTTAGGACGTCTCCGGGCAGGGTCCCCGTATGGCCCTCTTTTACGGGGTGGTTTCCTATCTCAGTGGAGGGACCGATGGCCCGTACCGTCCAGGATGTCGCATTGATGCTGAGTGCCATTGCCGGACCGGACCCGCGTTCACCTATTTCTATTGCGGAACCGGGCAGCCTGTTCCAGGGCCCCCTGGAGCGTAATTTCAAAAACGTAAAACTTGCCTGGAGCAGTAATTTGGGCGACCTGCCGATCGATCCGGCGGTTACCCAGGTCCTGGCAGGCCGGCGTCACGTTTTCGATGATATCGGTTGTATCGTAGAAGAAGCCCAGCCGGATTTCAGCGGTGCCGACGAAATTTTTAAAGTATGGCGCGCCTGGCAGTTTGAACTGAGTTTAGGCGAGTTGTTGAAGAAACACCGTCATCTGATGAAAGATACGGTTATCTGGAATATCGAAGAAGGCCGGAAACTTACGGGACCCCAGATCGGGAGGGCCGAAGTCGAACGGACCGAACTCTACCATCGCGTCCGTGAATTTATGGAGACCTATGCATTTCTGATATGCCCGGTGACTCAGGTACCGGCATTCGACATAAAACAGCCGTGGGTTCAGGAGATAGACGGCGTAAAGATGAATACCTATATCGACTGGATGCGAAGCTGCTATTTCATCACCGTCACCGGTCTGCCGGCCATATCCGTACCCTGCGGCTTTACACCGCAAGGCCTGCCCGTCGGCATCCAGATCGTGGGCCGGCACAACGATGATTTGGGGGTGCTTCAGCTTGCGTATGCGTTTGAAAAAGAGACCCAGGTCTGGAAACGCCACCCGGCATTGGTTGCGTCGTAGGCGGCAAACGGCTGAGCTTCCACGAGGGGTTGTGTGATCCTGCTCATTGTCTCGGGGGAGATTTTCATGGACTGTACCAATTCCCTCCCTGCCTGTGCTGTAGCATCCAGTATGTCATTTGATTTCTCTTGGAAAAAAGGGTTTGTCATTTTTTGATGGTTTTATCACGCAGGTATACTACCTCGACATCAGCGTCGGCATCGCGCATCCCCTCGACAAGGTGATTGAGCATTAGTTCGGTTTTGCTTTGGTTTTCATTCCGGGGGCTGGAATTAAGTGCAAGTATTCTCATTCTGTTCTCCTCTGAAATTTTGATTGAGAAGTCGTTGGGCTCACATAAGCAGGCATCAGGCTGCCTAACGCCGCTAATCAGCCGCACGGCTTCTTGTGTCGGGGTTATAAGATACTGTTATTTCGGACGATATACGATATTGACACAATTAATTGACGAGACGAGGCGAAGCGCTTGCTGCGATTGTTTCAATGGAGGATTTAAAGCTCCTGCAAGAAATTGAAGAACAAATGGATATCGAAGATGCGTGGAAAGCTCGAAATGAACCGGGTGAAAGCATTTCGTGGGAAAAGCTTCGAGGGGAACTTGACATTTGAAATACAGAATTGAGTTTAAAAAATCGGCAGCTAAAGCACTCAAGAAAATCCAAAAATCTGATCAAAGGCGAATACGCGATAGAATCGATAGCCATTCTGAAGATTTGCCGGATACCGCCACTACGAAAATGAAAGGAGCCAATCCTTTTCATAGGATCAGGGTTGGGGATTACCGGATTATTTATGAGATTCAGGGCGATATTTTGGTAATTGTGGTTTTGAAAATTGGTCACCGAAAAAAAGTTTACAGAAGGCTCTCCTAAATTCATTCACAATTTTTTCTTTACATCCTAAACCTGCCATTACGGCCGTATCTTTCAAAAAGATACCGCCTTTTTCAACAAAATAGCGACAGATTTCTTGCCAATGGCACAATTTACTGAAAGTGCTATGTATCATGCGTATATCGCATGCTTCTTAAAATTATAAAATGCATGTTTAAAGCCCTAAACCATCCTCGAAGCCCCAACCCGACTATTTATTTGGCGCGGTAACATGGTCCCACCTGAAAGCTGTCGACTCAAATTAGTTGATAAGATGTGCTGCTCGATTTTGTTACATTTCATTTATTGACATTTAACGTTTAACGTTATATGGTCAAATCATGGTTGGATCGTTTAAGGACAAAGAAACCGAAAAGGTTTTTAAACGATATTTTTCAAAAAGTTCCCCACCAAAAATTTACCGCAGCGCGTTGTTGCAGTTACGATCGTTGAATCAGATCATTCAATCCGAGGTGCATTATGAAAAAGAAAAGAATGGCTCCTATCCATCCGGGTGAAATCCTTCTGGAGCAATTCTTGAAGCCGCTGGCAATGAGCCAGAACAAACTGGCTTTGGAAATCAGTGTGCCGCCGAGGCGCATCAACGAAATCGTCAAGGGAAGACGGAGAGTTACCGCTGATACAGCCATGCGGTTGGCAAGGTTTTTTAAAATGGCACCTGAGTACTGGATGGGTCTGCAGGCAGATTATGATCTTGATATTGTTCGGGATGAACTGGAAGAAAGAATAAAGCATGAAGTCAGGCCCTGTGCGTCACGGGTAAGCTGAAGATGCGAAAAGAAACCGACAACATGGGGGAAATCCAAGTTCCTGCCGATCGATACTGGGGAGCCCAAACCCAGCGATCGTTGATTTATTTTTCCATCGGCAAGGACCTTATTCCCATTGAAGCCGTCCATGCCCTGGCAATTGTCAAAAAGGCGGCGGCTGTGGCCAATCACAGACTCGGTAAGCTGTCAAAGGCAACGATGCAACTGATTTTACAGGCGGCCGACGAGGTCATCGAAGGAAAATTGGATGATCATTTTCCCCTGCATGTGTGGATGACGGGCAGCGGCACCCAGTCCAACATGAACGTCAACGAAGTCATCGCCAATCGTGCCATCGAGATTGCCGGCGGTGCACTGGGCAGCAAAAACCCCGTTCATCCCAACGACCATGTCAACCTGTCGCAGTCTTCCAACGACGCCTTTCCCGCGGCTATGAATATTGCCGCTGCCAGGGCGATTAAAGAAATCCTGATTCCCGGGGTTAAAAAGCTGCGGGATGCCCTGGATCGCAAGGCCAAGGCATGGGGCGACATCGTCAAAATCGGGCGCACCCACATGCAGGACGCCGTCCCGCTGACCCTCGGTCAGGAATTTTCCGGTTATGTGGGGATGCTTGAAGATGATATCGGATGGCTGGAGGGGGTTTTAGAAGGGCTGTACAAGCTGGCTCTCGGTGGAACAGCGGTCGGCACCGGTCTTAATGCCGGCAAAGGTTTTGCGGAAGAAGCCGTGCACAATATCGCCGCAATCACCGGCTTGAGGTTTGTACCGGCCCCCAATTTGTTCGCCGTCATGGGGGCGCACGATGCACTGGTACAGGCCAGTGCAACCCTGAAAACACTGGCGGTTTCCCTGTATAAAATTGCTAATGATATTCGCTTGCTCAGCTGTGGACCGAGGGCCGGTTTATATGAATTGCGGATTCCACAGAATGAACCGGGCTCATCGATTATGCCTGGAAAAGTCAATCCCACCCAGTGTGAAGCCATGAGCATGGTGGCCGCTCAGGTCATGGGCTATGACACCGCGGTAGCTTTTGCGGGTGCCGGCGGGTACCTGGAGATAAACTTATATAAACCCATGATGATTTTCAACATCATCCAGTCCGTGCATATTCTGGCGGACAGCTGCAACAACTTCGCAGACTTCCTGGTAGAGGGTACGGAGCCCAACCGCAAGAAGATTGACAAGTATTTGCATGAATCGCTTATGCTCGTCACATCCTTAACCCCGCTGATTGGTTATGACAAGGCTTCTGAAATAGCGCACTTTGCCTTTGAAAATGAACTGACACTCAAAGATGCGGCTTTAAAACTTGGCTATGTCAGCGCTGAAAAGTTTGATCAAATTGTCGATCCTTATAAAATGGTGCATCCGGACAGCTCGTGAGACAAATTTATTTGACACGCCAACTCCATTTTCCTATACTATCACAAAAAACTAAGAATTTAAGACTGTTAAAGGAAAGCCGGTGAAAAATTACCCAAATAACGAGAATCGTAAACGATGGTGGATTATAACAATTATTGTTATCATTGGTCTCGTCGTTATTGTCTTCGGCGGATATTTGGTCTGGAATTCCGTCCGCACGGAAAATACGAAGACACAGACACGGGGAAAGGTTGAGTTAGAGGTGAAAAAGCCCATCGAGTTGCCACGGATGGCGAACCAGCCTCCCAAAATCAAGGCAATCGAGCCCATCACCCCGTCTTATGCACCGGATGCGCCTTTGCTTGAACAGGTGCGGGAAGCCATGAGAAAGGGAATCGATCCGGAAGGCGCCCTGGCAATGGCGAAATCACTGCCGAACAAGCCGGAAAGGGCCGATGCTGCATTTATTTTATTGGAATACGCCGCTGAAGCCGAAAATGGGGAAGCTGCTTTAGAAGTCGGAAGGTATTTTGATCCTACGTATGCAGGCGACAGTGGGACGATTCTTAAAGATCCCGAGGTTGCCCACGACTGGTATCAACTGGCGTTGTCCCAGGGATTCTCCGAAGCCGATATTCACCTTTCAAATCTTAAACAATGGGTTAAAAAGCAGGCAGCTGAGGGATCTTATAAAGCACGCGAATTGTTAAAAAACTGGTAATTCAGACCTCGTTGAATAGGTTACTGGTTGAATAATTGATTAGTTATTTCTTTGCATTTTATGGCGCAACTTTTTTTGATCCTGAAAACACGGAAGCTGGAAAGCACGAAATTTAGGTCTCTTTTTTCGTGTTTTCGTTATTTCGTACTTTCGTGATTAATTTTTCCTGTTTGGGCCCGGTTTATCCGGTTAAACTACCTCGTTTCCAGATCGAACCTTATTTATCGATGGAGTATGAAATGAAGAATAAAAAAGTGATAGCCCTAAAGACTGCCGGAAAAATTTCATTATTTACGTTCTGCCTTGTCTGTCTGGTGCTCATTTGGACAGGCGCTGCAGGTGCCCAGCAGCGCAACCCTCTGCTCATACCCGGCAAGCGAACTTTGTATCAAAAGGTAATAACCCACCCGGGTGCAAAATTGTTTGCGGTCGATGGTGACTCCGTGCAGGTCCTGGAAAGTTGGATTAAGCCCTTTACGGTCTATTACGTTTACGAGCGGGCCGCAGTGGCTGGTGAACCCTGGCTGGAAGTTGGACTTTCGAGCACTGCGGGCCCCACCGGGTGGATCAACGGGGCGAAAGCATCCGATTGGAATCAGGCCTTGACACTTGTCTTTACCGAAAGAACCGGCCGCCGGCCGGCACTTTTTTTCAGAGATCTGAATTCACTGCAAACGGTTGCCGGCTCGCCCACACCCCGAAAACAGACATCAGAACTTATATCTCAATTTACTGCGATTCAATCGGGGGAATTGTCCCCACCGGAAGATTTTCCGCTCCTGGCCGTTGAACCACCCGGAGAAGCCGTGTCAGGAAAGCGATTCTACCTTATACCCATTTTTAATGCGATCGAACTTTTTGAGGGTGTTAAATTCCTGGAAGTAGCTTCCATTGATCCTGGAACCGGTCAATTACCGGCAGATGCGGAATTAAAAACAGCCATTGTATTCGTTATCGATACCACCATTTCCATGAAACCTTACATTGAACGGACCCGGGAGGCTGTTCGTAAAATTTATGATGCTATCGAAAAAGCTGGTCTGTCCGAAAAAGTCGCTTTCGGACTGGTTGCCTTCCGTAACAGCACGCGCAAAACGCCGGGTCTCATCTATGAAGCCAGAGTATTGTCTGATTTGCGGGATGGACGTGAACGCAAACAGTTTGAATACGCATTGAGCCAAACAAAGGAAGCCAAAGTCTCCACCCATTCTTTTAATGAAGACGCCTTTGCTGGGCTCAAGACAGCCCTTGACAAACTTTACTGGGCACCGTATCAGTCCCGACTGGTTTTTCTGATAACTGATGCAGGTGCTATCCGCAACGACGATCCTTATTCCTCTACGGGGATGAACGAGTCTGAGATCGCTGATCTGGCGGCAGCCAAAGGAGTCAAGATCTTTGCCCTTCATCTTAAAACTCCCGCCGGTAAAAAGCAAAATAACCATGATTATGCTGAAATTCAGTACCGGGTTTTGACCGGACACAGCGATCCGAATATCGGAGATCTGTATGTACCGATCGAGGCCGGCCGAGCCGGTGCCGGTGTGCGTGGTTTTGGGAGTGTGGTTGAAGGGGTCGGCGCTCAGATGGTGGAACTGGTGAGAGCTACAGGCGCCGGTGAGCGTCTGGTCCTGCCGGATGAAGCCACTGCTCAAACCAAGGATGCCGTGCAGGAAGCCGTGCGCAAAGCCGCCATACTGGGATACGCGATGCAGCTGGAATTTTTGGGGGCCCGTGGCGGCATCAAATCTCCGGAGGTAGTCAAAGCCTGGGTTTCAGACATGGATCTTGCAAGACCCGACACGCCGACATTTAAAGTGAGTGTGCTGTTAACTAAAAATCAGCTCAGCGACTTAAGCTGGCGTCTGGAGGTCGTGCTTGATCAGGCCCAGAGAACCAAGCGGACAGGAGCCAGAGATTTTTTTAACAGTATCCTCTCGGTGGCTGCCCAAACATCCCGTGATCCCAACCAATTCAGCCGAAAACCAAACCAGAATCTGGGTGAGTTGGGTATTCTGGCCGAATTTCTTGACGATTTGCCCTATCGCAGCAATATTATGCGACTTACGGAAGAGGATTGGTACCGGTTAAGTCTGGGGGAGCAACAGACATTTATTAATAATTTAAAATCAAAAATTAAAAGATATACTCAAATTCATGACGATGTGGCCAACTGGACGAGCTTCGGGGCAAAAGAACCGGGAGATTCCGTTTATAGAGTGCCCTTGAGCTTGATGCCCTAGGGCTGCGTTCCCTAAGTTTTGCCCCAAAACGGCAATCTGAGAAGAATGCTCCGTATTAAATTCATTTTAAGCAAAAAAAATTGTATGGGAAAATTTTCTCATCTTCTAATTAATGATGTGGCCGCAAAAAGGCACAAAAAACACAAAATATAATTTCACACTTAATAATTACAGTAGGTTATAAGATTAAAATTCATGAATTTTGATTTTTTACGAAATTGTCAATTAATGGGACAGCATAATCAGGGAGATTTCCATCGTGGCTGGTAGCCAAAGTGAGTCTGCGGTAAAAGAAAAGAAACAAGCCATGACGCCCGGCGCTGATGTAGCTAAAGACGAAGAGGTCTTTCATTTGACTACCGTCACCAAAAGGTGGCCCGGGGTCCAAGGCTTTACCCTGGCTGTGCCGGAGTTGATTGTTCGTCGAGGGGAAAAAGTAGCACTGGTCGGATTGAGTGGATGTGGCAAGAGTACCTTACTCGACCTGCTTGCTATGGTCCTGCGACCCGACGAAGCCGGCCGGTTTGTCTTTTTTAGCCAACAGGGGCAGAAGCAGGATATCATGGATGCCTGGACGCGCAAGAAATTGAGCCGGCTGGCCCGCATCCGCATGGCGCAGATCGGATACGTTCTGCAAACGGGCGGTCTGTTTCCTTTCCTTTCAATCCGTGAAAACATTGGCATCAGTCTGATGGGTCTCGGTTTGCCGGTAAATGACGCCGTTGAGGATATGGCCAGGCGCCTGCACATCGAGCGCCATCTGAATAAGCGCCCCGGTCAGCTCTCGGTCGGAGAACGTCAGAGAGTCGCCATTGCCCGTGCTATGGCCCATAAACCTTCATTGGTAATTGCCGATGAGCCCACTGCTTCCCTTGATCCGATAAACGCTGAAGATATCATGGACTTGTTCAGTGCTTTGGCCGATGAAAAAGGTGTGACCCTGATCATGGCCACCCATGATTGGGGTAATCTGGGCAAGCGTGGATTTCGTCATGTACAGTTCGATTTGAAACAAGAGACGGATTCCGGCACTGTGAAAGCCAAGGTATTTGGGTAAGCAGAGGTTGAACGGTTCAACGTTCCGGGTTAAAAAATGCTGGACAGTTCATATAAGCGGGCAATATCCGTACCCCATTTCAGACCTTGATCTGTAGGGTGCGCAGTCCCCATCGGTTGTAACCTTTGAACCTTGAACCCCGAACCTGAAACCAATCAGTTTAGGTTAAATTATGCACACTTTTCAAACGATTTTTCGTCTGGCACTGAGAGATTACTTCTATGAACGATTGCTTTCCGCCTGTGCGATCATGGGCTTAGCAGCTGTTTTGGCACCTTTGCTGGTGCTTTTTGGGGTTAAGAGCGGTATTATCAATACCATGTCGGATCGTCTGCTGCAAGATCCCCGAAACAGGGAAATTTCCCCGGTTGGCAGCGGCCGCTACGGGGAGGACTGGTTTAAGGCTCTGGCCAAGCGCAGTGATGTTGATTTTGTGATTCCACAGACCCGTTCCATTGCGGCCAGCATGATCCTTTACAAAAAGGATGCCACCAAACCGCGTACTCTGGTGGTGTCTCTTATTCCCACTGCCGATGGTGATCCGCTGTTGCTGCAATATGGCCGTATCCCGACCGGAGTTAGGCAGGTGGTGCTGTCGGCGATAGCTGCGCGTAAACTCAATGTAAAGGCAGGTCAGGATATCATCGGAAAGGTGGGCCGGTCGGTCGCTGGGGCAAAGGAGCAGGTTATGGTAAATCTTAAAATTGCCGGCGTATTACCCCATGAAGCCTTTGTCCGCGAAGCAGCTTTTGTACGGCTGGAGCTGTTGGAAGCCACCGAAGACTACCGCGACGGTCGTGGCTCCAAGATGTTCGGCTGGCCTGGCACGGTGAGACCGGCCGGATCAAGGGTTTATCCCAGTTTCAGGCTCTATGCCCGCTCAATTTATGATGTGTCCGAACTACGCAACATGTTGATGGACCAGGGTTTGGAAATATATACCAAGGCCGAGGAGATCGAAACGGTCAAAAGCCTCGACCGGTCATTTAATCTTATTTTCGGTCTGATCGCTGTTGTGGCCGTATTGGGTTACTTTGCTTCCATGGTAAGCAATGTTCTGGCCAATGTGAACCGAAAAAGCCGTTATCTGGGTATTTCCAGCCTGATTGGGTTTTCAACCGGCAACATCATCTGGTATCCTATCCTACAGTCCATCGCGACGGTCGTTTTTGGTTTTATGACAGCCGTTATTCTCTACAAAACTGCTGAGATTATGATCAACAGGCTGTTTACCGAGTATTTAGCGAGCGGTGAATACGTATGTCGATTATCCATCGTACACATGCTGTTAGTTCTTGTATTGATGCTGGTGCTTTCTATCATGGCCTCGGCTTATGGCGCTTTTAAGGTCTCGAGGATTGAACCGTCAGAGGTCATCCGTGAAGTTTAGGCTTTGGGTTCAAAGTTCAGAGGTTCACGGGTTTGGAGTTCAGAGCTTACTTAGTTCCGATATTTATGCATTTCGCGGTATTCATTTCGCTGCCCTTGCGCAACCAGTAGGTTGGGTTAAGCGGGATGTAAACACAATTTATGTCGGGTTAGCCTATCTTGGTGCACCTCAAAAGTTTGAAATAGCAACAAAATTAGCGAACCCAACAAAATCGGTTGCAGAGCGTCGGCTTGACCCAAACCTACGATTTATCGTTTAGCCTCACGTAGTGGATACCCCTTTTATGACTTAGAAATGTTGAATTTAAAATTTCTACGATTCTTGGGTTTTCTGCCGATGGTTGCTATTTTAGGTCTAGCGGCTGAGAGCCCGACGCTTTACGCCTGGGATTGCGTATCCGGGCATAATGCCATGGCGCCGCGAACCCCCAGTCTGGCGGCTGCGGTCAATCCAAATCCTTCAGAAGCGGACATAGAACTCCCGATGCCCTGCGGCGGCAAGCTGATTCTGCATCCTGTCTGTGTCTCCGCCCGAAACTATTTCGGGGATCTGCGAATTGATCTTGGCTGTAAAGACTGCGGCCGGCGTAATCAAAGTTTCATGGAGGGTAAACACGGGGAAGGGATTTCCGGACCTTTCACCCTTAGCGATATGCCGGAAAGCTGGCGTTTGAAACTCATGCAACTAGCTGACAGCGGTGATGGCCTGTGCCCGCCGGCCAATGACCCGACTTATACCGGCTTTTACTATTTTATCGGTAAATATGAAATTTCCAATTTTCAGTGGAAGGCCGTAATGGAAGAAGGATGCCGGGGTGTGGACGGTCAATTTAGCGGCGATGATCCACGGCCGAAGATCGGTATCTCCTGGTTTGAAGCTGTCGAATTCACTCGCAAATATACCTAATGGCTTATAAAAAATACACCCGAAGCGATGCCGGGATTTGCTTTGAATCGTTTCGGTTTTATCCGGCTGCCTACTGAGGCCGAATGGGAGTATGCAGCCCGGGGCGGTCACCGGGTCACCGAATATCAGATGAACGAAGAGGAATTTTTCCCTTTAGATGGAAGATCACTCGCGGACTTTGCCGTGTTTACCGACGGGGAGGCTGCTAAACCTCAGGAAAGGCTTGCCTGGATCGGTACGAAATGTCCCAATCCCCTGGGACTTTTCGATACAGCCGGCAATGCAGCTGAAATGGTGTTGGAGCCATTCCATTTTTCTATAGGATATCGACTGCATGGAGCGGCCGGTGGCTTTATTATCAAAGGCGGCAGTTTTCGTAAAAGCCTGGTTGAAATCATGCCCGGCAGGCGGGAGGAGCAGCCTTTTTTTCTGGGTGACGGAGCCTTTCGCAGCGCCGATATCGGCTTTCGTGTCGTTCTGTCCGGGATTCTGACCTCCCAGGATCGCTGGGGGAGTTTTGATCAGCAGTGGGCCATGCTGGGTCTGCAGCAGTTGTCGACCCAGGCAATGGATGGGTCTTCAGGTTCTATGATGGGAAAGCACCGCGACAATGACCCGATCACGGAGATTGACCGGCTGATGAGCGCAGCCGGTGATAAGGCTGAAAAAAAGCAACTTCTTTTTTTACGCAAAGTTTTCAAACAGAACAAAGTATTACTCAGAAAACAGGAAGCCGAAGCGATAAAAGGTATCATCAGAAGTGCAGTTCTTGCAGCAGAATCCCTGCAGGAATATGCCGCCCGGCGAAAAGTCGTTATCAATGGAAATATAAGCCTGGAAAAAATGAAAGCGGAGACGGTGTCCGTGTCCGTCATCAAGGCCGTGGAGCGTGGTATCGCCAGGGCAAAGGAATCGCTTCGTATCCTCGATGCCGCCATGGGCCATTTTACAAAATTCTATCTTGACAGGGTCAGAGAAAGTCAGAGTTATCCCGAAGCACTTTTTGAGCGCCAGCTCAATCTTATTTCACAGGAATTGAGTCTTCTCGACGAAGATTTTGTTCGGAGTTTGAAAAACAGACTGGATATATTCAGGCAACATGTATCGCTCTATAAACACCAGGCAGGAGATGTAAGCCCGGAAATCATTCAAAATGATATCCTGGCCAATAGTGCTCATTAACCGGTCACATACTGAAAAAGGCATCCCATCCGATAATAGGATGGGATGCCTTTCTTTTAATAAATAATCAGTAAGGGGAATTATTGCACTGTGACATTCACTGCCGCGGGACCTTTTTGGCCCTGCTCTACGTCAAAGGTAACCCGGTCGCCTTCATAAAGGGACTTGAAACCACTTGCATTGATTCCTGAGTGATGAACAAATACATCGGGACCATCTTCCTGCTCGATGAAGCCGTAGCCCTTGCTGCTGTTAAACCACTTCACTATTCCATCAGCCATGGTGACATCCTCCTTTCAAAAAATTTCTCATAGTCCCATACTTCAGGTGCCGAATGACAGATGGATCTTTCCTTTAGAACGAAACCGGCTCGCCAATTAAGAGCAAACCTTTATTGAGTATCCAGATAATAACATCATTTTTACAAAAATCAAGGCTATTTTAGGCCCTTAGTGCATTTTTTCTAACGACATGTTGAACCAATTCCAGCAACATGGTCGCTACACCAATCCGCAGGCAATCATGCAGCAGACGATTATCTATTTTTTTTATTGCTTGGGCGGTAAGGCCGACAGGAACTCCGGGCGCTGTAACGATAGTAGCCTGAGAAATAAAATCCGCATTGATAAAATCCGGCATGGGCGTGGCATCGATCAAGTACCGGTGGGCCAGCAGGGCCTGTTTCAGGTTTTTTGCAATATGGATATCCCGGTGATGCACGTTTTGCATGTCCCAGGCCAGGTCAAGGCACAGTTGCCGGGAAATGTCATATACCGACACTTCGGCGCCCCGTAACAACAGGGCTTGAGCTGCACTTCTGCCGACCGGACCGGCACCCAGGACCAAGACCCTTCTGCCCTCTATATTGCCGGCCATCAGGTCAAGGCCGGTTGCAAATCCCTTGCCGGTGGCTGCGCTGTTGTCAGCCAGACAGCCGGTTGGCAGATAAATGGCGATAAAGCGATGATCATCCGCCATCAAAACAATGTCGGTTTGTTTTTCAATAGCTTCCGCCAGACCGGCGACATCGGTTGACAAACTAACCGCCGCGCGGAAGCCGAGATGGGCTGCAATTTTGGAAATTGTTTCTGAAAAGCCTGGAATGACACCCTGACCGCAGGTCGTCGGGATGACGCTGACATTGCAGTCTGTTATGACCATGCCGGCAGCGGTTTCTCCGATTCCCACTGCCTTGCAGGCCAGTTGCTTTAGGGTATGGCCGGTTTTAGACTGCAACTCATCATCAAAAGCGTTAAGATTCAGAGGTATGCCCGCTATATCATTGCTTTGCAAACGTGTCACGGGTGGTTTCCTTTAATAACTCAATTCATAAACCACCCCGACCTGTCGGGATGATAATTTAAAAGGCTCTACCATTGCCGCGAGGGCATGCTTGACGGGTGCAAATCTGTCGATGCCGGCGGCTTATGAATTGAGTTTAAACAGCGGGAACGGTATCCCGGATAATGGCGCCCTTATGTTTTCTCCGAATATTTTCCAGTGTTGTTTCTCTTTTTTGTTGCACGGTACTGATATCGTTTCCAGTATAAATCATGGTTGCTGTCCAGCTTTTCCGATCGGGCTGATAATTTGTGATGGCTTCATCCGCACCAAAAAAATCCTGATGGCAGGACAGTGGGCCGGCATGGCTTATAATATGTTCTCCCGCAACCTCAATTTTTTCTTGCGACACGTTGAGATGTTCGTAAATGACAGCCATAGATGGATTTACATCCGGTTTTGTTTTAATTTTTCCGTTTAGGTAGAGTTCGCCGAGCAACGCAACCATATTGATCCCCGTTGACCAGAAAACAGCTGCAGGCGTCTGGCTGGGCAGTCGGGCATCGATCTCCAGCACTTTCAACCTGCCTCCATGTTCAATGATTTCCACATCCATAATTCCCGTTAACCCGATTTTTTCAGCAATCAGGAGGGAAATTTTCTCAAATTGTCCTCTAAAAACGCTTGAAAGCCCGGTCGGTACCGTAACCCGTTTACAATCAAATTGTGCATCCATTAAAAGGTCGGTCACTGTTAACGTATGATAGTTTCCAGGCGAACCGATCACTTCCAGCGAATAGGAAGGGCCGGAAACAAATTCCTGGATCACCCATGAATTCATGCTTTTGGTTGGCAAGATAAAATTATTGAGTCCACTGTTATCTTTAAAGATGTGGATTCCACGGCTGCCGCTGCTTGCATCCGGCTTGGCGATGACGGGAAATTTGCACTCCGGATAGGGCTTAGGTGTTGCAATATCCAAGCTGGAAAAAAGTTGATTGGACTGCAGCTTGGAAGATGTCATTGCATAGGCATGTGGATCAAAGGCGAGGGGGGTTCCGGTTTTGCGGGATTTTTGCTGAAGGATGTTCAAAGCCGAAAAGTTTTCCAGGGCTGGTATAATAATATCTGCCTGCTGCAATATGCCGCAATGACTTCCTGCATCGGTTATATCCCCCTTAATGAAATAGTCACACATGCCCGAGGCGGGAGCATCCGGGTTCTTATCAATTAAAATGACTTCCCAGCCGGCCTTGCGGGCAAGATAGGTCGCCTCAACGCCTTGAAGATTTCCACCCACGACGGCAACTATCATGCGATGTTAACCCCTATTTTGCGAATATGGCGTATATCCATATTGTGAGATATCGTTGCTTGGTGATTAGTTGCTTGGTTAAGTGGTTATAAATACGGATTTATGCCATTATGTTAGATTTGTATCCAAACCTGATATTTTTCTGTCGTGGCTGCTTTGCATCCCTGACTTTCAAGTATCGGAGACGTTGCATGAGACTACCAAGAGTGTCATCTGCTTTCTGTTTTATTAAACAAAAAATACGCCATCACAACAGGAAAATCAATGTAATTGTGCGTGCGTTTTGTCATTAACATCACCAGTTGTATACAATTCAGCCCCATGGTATAAAAAAAATGGAAACCGTTCAAAGGTTTGGGGCTCCGCCTTTCGGGCCTCCGATTTCGCTGTTCAAGCTACGGCGGGACAAATCGACCCCACAAGCGGGGTTTAACGTTGAGGGTTAAAGACAAAGACAGCATAAAAAAAGAAATATAAAGTCTAAACTTTTTGAAACCTTCGGGATGCTTTTCGTGTGAAAACAAATAAAATTTTATTGATCCATCCACCGGTCGTCAGGCCCTGTGAGGCGCCGCCGGGTATTGCCAGACTGGCCGGGGCGCTGAAACGGCACGGTGTTGAATACGAAATCATCGACGCCAATCTGGAAGGGCTTCTATTTCTCAGTCAGCAACCCCTCGAAGCCCGAGATACGTGGACCCGACGGGCCGTCGCCCGGGTCGAACGCAATTTGGAGGTTTTGAGGCAGCCGGCGGTGTATCGAAATTTGGATCGTTACAAACAGGCTGTTTTTGAGATGAACCGGGTGTTGGCAATGCAGGGCCGATCCGGGAGCAGTGAAGTGAGTCTTGCCAATTATCAGGACCGTAATCTTTCTCCCGTGAAGAGCGGTGATCTGATCCGTGCATTTGAGTTTCCGGAAAAAAATCTGTTTTTCCCCTATTTTGAAAAACGGCTGGGTGAAGCCTTGGACGATGATCGCCCCCGGTTGGCCGGTTTTTCGCTGAATTTTCTAAGTCAGGCCCTGTGCGCTTTTGCTATGATCGGAACCTTAAGGAGGCTTGATCCGACGGTTCCTATTATTTTAGGCGGCGGGCTGGTCACCTCGTGGATGAGACGGCCGGGATGGAGAAACCCCTTTGAAGGAATTATCGACAGGCTGGTGGCCGGAGAAGGGGAGGCGGCGCTTTTATCTATACTAGATATGGAATATACTGTCGGATCGGACATCTCCGATTTTAATAAATTTTTGTCGCTGCCATATTTATCACCCGGATTTATTATGCCCTACAGCGCCTCCAGCGGTTGCTACTGGCGTCGCTGCTCTTTCTGCCCGGAGCAGGCGGAGGCAAACCCCTACCGTCCAATTGCATCCCCACGGGTCGTTTCACAACTCAAATTCCAGATACAAACAGGGCGGCCGGCCCTGGTGCATTTTACGGACAACGCCTTGAGTCCGGCGTTGTTAAAAGCCCTATGCCGGGAACCCTGCGCTGTGCCATGGTATGGTTTCGTGCGGATTACACGGCATTTGGCGGACCCGGATTTTTGTGAGGCATTAAAACGATCCGGCTGTGCAATGCTACAAATCGGTCTGGAGTCCGGTTCACAGAAAGTGCTGGATGGTTTCAGCAAAGGCATCCGTCTGGAGATCGCACAAAAGGCACTGGTAAATCTGAAACAGGTGGGGATTGCCACTTACGTTTACCTGCTTTTCGGCACCCCCTGGGAGACCGCAGCGGATGCGGCAAAGACGCTCGATTTTACGGTGAAATACAGCAACTCCATTTCTTTTCTAAATCTGGCCATATTCAACCTGCCGGCCTTCGGTCCCCAGACGGCTGTACTGGATACGACGCCTCTGGATACAGCTGACCTGTTTCTTTACCGCCGCTTCAAGCATCCTACGGGTTGGCATCGGCAGCACATTCGAAGGTTTTTAGACAACAAATTCAGACGGCACAAGGCGATTGCCCCTATCCTCCGCAACGACCCACCGGTGTTTACCTCCAACCATGCGCCCTTTTTTGCGCCGGCCCTGCTGTAAGGCCATCCGCAGATTTTTTTTGACATCACCAGAGCTTTTGTTTATCCATGAGAACTGGCAGGATTGGGGCCGGGATATCCCCACTGACCACAAATACGCCGTTGTTGTGGCCGAAGAGATGTCATTGGATATGATCGGTTCCACCCCTCATACTCCCTCCGTCATGGAAAGCATGAAAAATTATGCCAAAGGCGCCTATATTCCCACTCAGCTTGCCGCCTTCATCGCCAACCTGGGGTATGAGGCGACTGCCAACCACCTTCGTCATTACACGGCTATTTTACCGCCACTGGCCGTCAATGCCGGACTGGGAGAGGTCGGCCGCCTCGGGTATCTGATGACCAAAGAGTTTGGCCCCAGGATAAGACTGAGTGCGGTGACAACCAATCGATTCAGTTTAATTAAAATTGCCATCTTTTACTACTATTTACTACTATTGGGTGGGGGAGAGGGTTTTTATTACCTCTTTTAATCTCAAGTTTTCTATTTTATCAATTGTTGGCACTCCATTTTTCGAATACCCAAGTGCTTTATAGTATTCATCCAGAAGTCTATCTATGTTCATCACAACCTGACCATTGGATGGCCCGGTGCTTATCAATGGTTCCGAAGTCATACGTTTGGGGAGGCAATCGTCTTTTCGTCTAAATCCATCTCGCACATTGAAACATCTTTCCAGACAAATAATTCGTTCACCTACCTTGAATAGATTGTCTACATTCGCGAAATCCTCAATTCCCGTTGCAGAGCTAAGCAGTTCCGAGTAAGCTTGTGGATCCAGCTCAGAATTACCAAACGTGCAGGCGATAAGAGAATCCTCCAATGCCTGTTCTTTTTGGACTTGTGCAATTGACTCGCCTTTCCCCTCCTCTGTAAAAGTATCCACTTCACCTGTGAGTTCATTCCGGGGTCGGCCGTACATATGGCTCCCTCCAACATTCTGTATGCTTCCCTTTTGGAAGTTCTTTGTAGGTAAAATTCCCAACGTATCCGCTGCCGTGGTTATGTATGGAGTTCCAATGGTCGCCAGATCTTTTCTGCGAGGATGAACCTTTAAGATGTTGACCTGCTTCTTCACCAGACTTTCAAATCTGGCTCTATCGAAAGGAACAATTTTTTTGAATGATAAATTTATAGAGACAGCCTTTATATTTTTAGCTCCCATCACCGTCCCCATTCCTCCCCGCGCTGCTGTTCGTTCACCCGAGGTGATGACTGCATATCGGATGAGTCTCTCACCGGCAATACCAATGCATGCCGCCTCTGTATGTGCCCCATGTCTTTCTTTTAGTTTTAGTTGCAGGGCCCGGGCATCAAGTCCTAACAGGCTTTTCGCATCGATGAAGTGAACACCATCATCATCAGTATGAACATAAGAAGGCGTCTGGGCTTTACCCTCTATAATAATCAGGTCATATCCTGCGTGCTTCATCCGGACGCCAAAATTTCCGCCTGTTATGGAACGAAAGATGGTGCCGGTCAAGGGGCTTTTTGAGCTAACAGCCCATTTAGAGAAACCCTGTAGCCGAGTACCGCCAAGCACACCTATGGACATTATAAGCTTATTTTCGGGGATAGGGGGATCAATGTTAGCATTTAATTCCTTTTTGGGTAAGATATCTATCGACAACTTTTTCATCTATGGTGTCAAATTGCCCTTGATTGCCTCGTTTCAAATTCACTAGAAACGTATGAATGCTTTGGAAAAGATGCCGATTCGACCCAGACGCCGCATATTGGATTTGATATGCACCGAATCGATGCGCTGTTGGTCGATATTGACGTTGAAAGCTTGTGCCAGCTTGGCTGTGCCGGCATTGAAAATGTCGTGCTCAAGATCGTTTTGTGCAACGATGTTTCGATCATTCCATAATGTTTTTAATGAAATGTATTTGGCGTTATCCGACTCTTCGCTGATATTCAGCGAATAATGCCATTGAATATTAAAGGCGTATTGTTGTATTGTTTCTTCGTCGGTGAGATCGAAAGTCTGCTGCAGAATAAGAGCGCCGAGCATGGAATAAAGTTCCTTGGTCGGTCGGCCAAATGTGGCATTAAAATACTTGCTGACCTTATTGACAGGAATTGAGGGCAGGATGTGCTCACGAAATAAGCCCGGCCATCCGGCATCAAGCATCTGCCGTCTTTTGGGCGTAACAAAAGCCCAGGGGTCGAAAATGTTAAGCTGATTCGGATTATTCACTTTGATCATGATTTTGCCCTTAACCTTCTGTTATTTTAGAGTTTTCCTATCACATAGCAGAAGATTAAGCAAGAAGTATTTTGTCTGTTTTTAAAGTTTTTTCAACTATATAGGCCTTTATTGACTTTTTACGAAACCGTCAATATTTAAGAGACTCCAAAATACTGCAGCTGTGGTTGGGCGGACAGCAGGTGGCGCGCTACCGCGTTGCTCGCGGTTATTACAAGTATGAAAGCAATTAATTTATTGTCATCCCAGAACTCATTATTCCAGTATTCCATTGTTCCATCGTTCCAATTGTGAGCGAAGCGAACTAACTTGTAGTGAGGAGGTGGCGTTGATCCGGGTAAATGTTCGTACCATACTGGAATTTACAAAGATTTTCGGCCGGGGACGCTTTGAAGTGTCTCTGGCCGAGGGCAGTACTATCGGCCATTTTATCAAAGAATTAACCAACACCTGGGGAGATGAACTGGTAATCCGATTGTTTGAACCGGATGGTTCTAAGCTGCTTTCCCACATCGGGTTGATGGTAAACGGACGCAGCATCAGTTTGTTGCAAAATATGGAGACCGTGCTACAAGATGGTGATGAGATATTGATATTACCCCCGGTGGGAGGGGGATAAAGTTTTCAGGTTTCGGTTGTCTGTCCAGCCGCTGGCCCCAAAAAGGCCGATCTAATCCATCGAAAAATAGACTGGTGAAAACGCGAACATCGAATGTCCAATGAATGTATTCTGTCCGTTTTAAAAAAGATTTAGCGAAGCGTTTCCATATTTACAACCACTTAACCAATCAACGATATCTGAATGCGAACGCAAAGGAGGGAACTATGTCCTTAGAAAATAAAAAAATTGTCGTCACGGGCGCGGCTTCGGGCATCGGTGCGGAGACTGCAAAAACGCTCAAAGCACAGGGTGCAATGGTTATCGGCGTTGATCGTAACGAGCCAAAGGAAAATGCCGACCTATACATCAAGGCTGATCTTGGTCATCCTGACTCAATTGCAGGAGCAGTTGAAGCGGTTCCGAGCGGAATCGATGCGCTGTGCAACATTGCCGGCCTGCCGCCGACAAAAGATCGGGTGGATGTACTGAAGGTCAATTTCCTTGGACTCAGGCATCTCACCGAGTTGATGATCGGGAAGTTGAATGACAATGCGTCCATCGTTAACGTGGCATCTTTGGCCGGTTTTGGCTGGCCCCAGGCCGGTGAGCAAATCAAGGCCTTCCTGGTGCTCAGGGATTTTAATGCGGTAGAGGCTTTCTGTGACGAAAATGGCATAGGGAACGAGGGCGGGCGCTCCTATTTCTTTAGCAAAGAGGCCCTCATCGTATGGACCATGATGAACCGCTGGACCTGGCGTGATCGTGGCATCCGGATAAATTGCGTCAGCCCTGGTCCGGTAGAAACACCGATTCTGCCAGACTTTCTGGAAACCTTGGGCGAACGTGCCAAAGAAGATGCGAAAGTCATGGATCGTCCGGGGCGACCGGAAGATATTGCACCGGTCATCGCTTTTATGTGCAGTGATGGAAGCGGCTGGATCAGGGGCGCCAACATTCCCTGCGACGGCGGCATGAATCAACATATACTTTGTAATATGCATGGGCATGTTTAATTCACAGATTTCGCGGATTTCACGAAATACTCGAATCACTTTAAGAGCGATGCGAAATATATAGGGTTTAATTCCACCGCGGTTTGCCGCGAGATAATTAGAGGAATAGGCCTGATACTCCGCGGTTTGCCGCGGGGAGTAGCTTTATTCAGCAATTAACCAAATTATCCTAACTAAAAAATGGGAGGTGCAAAATGTATCAAGGTGGATATACCGGCAAAATTTTGCGAATCAATTTGACCGAGCAAACCGCAAAGGAAGAGGATTTGCCTCTGGAAGTCGCAAGGGATTTCATCGGCGGGGCAGGGTTTGGCATCAAGTATTTATTCGATGAGGTGCCTGCAGGGGCGGATGCGCTCGGTCCGGACAACAAACTGATTTTTGCTTCAGGTCCCTTTTCCGGCACCACAATTCCCTGCGCCAGCCGGATGGCGGTTACCGGCAAATCACCTCTTACCGGAGCGGTGGGTATGGCATTGACGGGTGGCCATTTCCCCGTTGAGCTAAAATTTGCGGGTTACGATGCCCTGATCGTTGAGGGCAAAGCCGAAAAACCCACCTATGTCTGGATCAAGGACGGGGAGGTCAAGTTCCGCAGCGCCAAGAAACTGTGGGGAATGAAAACTACCGACACCCAGCAGATTATCAAAAACGATTTGAAAGACCAGAATGTCAGGATCGCCTGTATCGGCCCGGCCGGAGAGAACCAGATCAAAATAGCCTCCATTATTAATGAATGGCGGGCCGTGGGACGTAAAGGGCTGGGGGCCGTCATGGGATCCAAAAATCTCAAGGCCATTGCCATCCGGGGCAGCCGGGAGGTTGCCGTGGCCGACAAGGATAAGTTAAAGAGCGCCAAAGGGGAAATGACCAAGGCAATGAAAGAAAGCCACGTGCTCTATCCCAATTTTTCAAAAATCGGCACCCCCATGGTGGTGGACCATACCTGTGCCATCGGAATTTTTCCAACCAAAAATTTTTTGACCACCGGTGAGTATGAGCCGGTTGATAAACTTGGGGTGGAAGTACAGATGACACGCAACGTGGGGTCCGAGGCCTGCTACGGATGTCCGGTGGGATGCAGTCAGATAAAGCTGGCCCAAAAGGGGCCCTATGCCGGAATACTCAGCGAAGGACCAGAGTTTGAGACCCTGTTTTCTTATGGCGGTGCCACCGGGGTTGAAAATATAGACGCTGTCATTGCGGCTGATCGTCTGGCTGACGAACTCGGGCTGGATACGATTTCTTCCGGTGTGACGATTGCCTTTGCCATGGAGCTCTATGAAAAAGGTATTTTGAGCAAAGAGGACACCGGAGGAATCGAGCTGAATTTCGGCAATGACGAGGCCATGATCGTCGTCCTCAAGCAGATGGCCTATCGTGAGGGGCTGGGCGGACTGCTGGCAGACGGATCTAAGATTGCAGCGGAAAAAATCGGAAAGGGCTCGGAAAAATATGCCATGCACGTCAAAGGCTTGGAACTTCCCGCCTATGACGTACGCGGCGCCAAAGCCCACGGACTTGGGTTTGCAACCTCTTATACCGGTGCCGATCACTGCCGCGGTTACGCCTTTCAGGAAATTTTTGGAATTCCGGTACCCCGCGAGGTGGACCGCTTTACGGCCGACGGCAAAGGAGAACTCACCAAGTGGAACCAGGACATTCGCACGGCAACCACCGATGCGCCCACCATGTGCGCTTTTCTACTGGATATGGCGGTGGTCGGCATCGCGGCCCAGAATACGGCATCACTGATGGAGGCTGTTACCGGTTTAACCTATACTCCTGATGACATTTTGCAGGTCGGGGAGCGAATCAACAACCTGGCAAGGGCATTCAACACCCGGGAAGGATTCAGCCGTGCCGATGACACACTGCCTGAAAGGCTTTTGACGGAACCTCTGAAAGCAGGGGCTTCCAAGGGGCATTTTATCAGTAAGGAGGAACTGACCCGGATGCTGGATGAGTACTATGCAGATAGAGGTTGGGATGTGAAGACCGGTGTACCCACCCGGGAGAAGTTGATTGAACTGGGTCTTGACTATGTCGCTGAGCAGCTGGCTTAAAGGCATAAGGCCTTGGAAAAAACGATAGGGGACACTTGTTATGAATTTTCCGCCCTTTTCTACAATAGTCAATGTATTGATCTTCTTAGGTGCCCTGGCATTGGCAGCCCAGGCATTTATCGGGCTCAGCTTTTTTATCTCCAGTGTCTGGGAAAAGGAGAGGCGAGCATCCGTTTTCGCCGCGGGGCAATTCGCCGGTATGACGGCTCTTTTGATCATCTATCTTCTTTTGGTCGGGCGTGGGGTCTTCCAGACCTCACTCGGCATGGTACTGCTTATCGCAGGCCATATCATGGCGATTTTAGCTGCCGTTTTCATGATGAGGAAAACTGCACCAAACCGGCAGGCATTGCAGGGGACGACAGGTTATATCATTGAAAAGGTCGATCGGTTTGATGAAAGAATGCATGTATTTGCAAGAAATAGAGCACTTCTCCCGGGTTCAGAGCAATACAATCAATTTTACACAGACCATCCGGAATTAGAAAAATACGACTCTGAACGCAGGCAGAAGGGCGGTCCTTTGGGGAAAATCGGTCTTATCGATCGACCTCATGAAGGCCCCAATGTGGCGGCCACCCTGGCATCACTTTCCATACCTTTCAATCTATCCGCCCCCGGGATTGTAAAACCCCAGCCACATCCTTTCATAGGGGATAAAAAAATCCATTTTGGACCGGAGGAAGCTACCCTTAGAGTCAAGGGATATGCAAAAAACATCGGTGCCGACCTGGTCGGCATTGCGGAGATAAATCCACTTTGGGTTTACTCCCACCGAGGCGAAATCTTCCATGAGAACTGGGAGGATTGGGGCGGGGAGATCCCCACTGACCACAAATACGCCATTGTTGTGGCCGAAGAGATGTCCTTGGATATGATCGGTCCCGCCCCTCACACCCCTTCCGTCATGGAAAGCATGAAAAATTACGCCAAAGGCGCCTATATTTCCACTCAACTTGCCGCCTTTATCGCCAACCTGGGCTATGAAGCGACGGCCAACCACCTTCGTCATTACACGGCTATTCTACCGCCGCTGGCCGTTGACGCCGGACTGGGGGAGGTCGGCCGCCTTGGGTATCTGATGACCAAAGAGTTTGGGCCCAGAATAAGGCTGAGTGCGGTGACAACCAACCTCCCCCTTATTATCGATAAGCCGGTGGATATCGGCATCGAAGACTTTTGTAAAATCTGTAAAAAATGTGCCGTTTGCTGCCCTTCACGATCCATAACACAAGATGACGAGCCAGAAGAATTTAACGGAACCTTAAAATGGAAGTTAAACGATGAGACCTGTTTTGGATACTGGTCCAAATCCGGAACCGACTGCTGTATCTGCATGAAGGTCTGTCCCTGGAGCCATGCCAGAACATTTCCCCACCGGTTGATCGTGTGGCTCATCGCCAGAAATAAATATGTCAGACGAATTTTTTCGGTGATGGATGATATCTTCTATGGACGGAATCCCAAACCCAAAGTTGCGCCGCAATGGGCTCGCTTTTAAAATTGACGGAACCTCTGAAAACAGGGGCTTCCAAGGGGCATTTAATCAAATCGCTTTTTACTGCCTCAAGAAGAGCTCCTTATAAAAAATTAGGCATGACCTAAAATTCTGAATGGCGGCATCTACCTCGAGCAGAGAAATAAGCCCTTGACAAGTGGAGTGAAACTTATCAAATAGATTATACCTTTAATAAGTGCTGATGTGGCCGCAAAAAGACACAAAAATAAAATTTTGCACTTAATAATTTCAATGGGTTATAAGATTAAAATTCAGGACTTTTGACTTTTTACGAGATTGTCAAGTGCTGATCTAATATGACAGTAAAAGGGGTCGGTATGAGTATAGCAGCATCCTTTCAGCGGGCCTTTAGAACCAAACGAATTGATCCTTATCCGATGGAAATTCTTAACCGGGTCGATAGGCCAACAACACTGGTTAGTGAGGATGAAATTCCAAGACTGGATGAGCGTTAAAGTGGTTTTAACCGCGCTTTAAGGGGGGATTGGGGGCCCGGCCTCTCACACGAAAGGCATCGGTTTGTGGCCAAACATCCGCTTTCGGGGGCTCTGGTTCAAATGCAATTTACCCTCAGTGATATCGTGGATGGCATGGCTGCTTCACAAAAAGCCCCCGGGACGAATGATCCGGTTGAGATGGCCCGTCATATTAAAGAAACAGCTTATTTCTTGCGGGCAGACCAGACCGGGATTTGTGAATTGCCTCCATATGCGGTATACAGCCACAGCATGGCCACCGGCGAACCGGTAGAACTCGACCATAAATACGCCATCGCCATTTTGATTGATCAAGACTTCAAAACTGCTGATGCCAGTGTGGGCAATGACTGGATCAGCAATTCCATGAGTTTTTTATCCTATTCAACTTCGGGATTTATCGCCTGTATCCTGGCTGATTATATTCGTCGTCTGGGTTATCCCGCCCGGGCGCATCATGCCAGGAATTATCAGGTCGTTCTCCCGCCGATTTTGCTGTGGGCCGGCCTGGGAGAAATGTGCCGTATCGGCGATATCGTGCTCAATCCATTTCTGGGACCGCGATTTAAAGCAGCCGTGGTCACCACCGATCTCCCCCTGGCGGTTGATAAACCCATCGATTTCGGTGTTCAGGATTTTTGCAACAAATGCAAACAGTGCGCCCGGTACTGTCCTTCGGGTGCGATACCTTTCGGTGATAAAGTTATGTTTAACGGCTACGAGAAATGGCCCAACGATATGGAGAAATGCACTAAACAGCGCGTGGGCAACAAGCTGGGCTCAGGATGCGGTGTTTGCGTGTGCGTCTGCCCCTGGAACAAACCATTCACGCCGTTTCATCGCCTTGTGCAATGGACCATGCGCAATATTCCGATTGCCAGGAATTTTGCGGCCTGGGGGGATCAAGTCATGGGTTATGTACCACCCAATCAGGAAAACAAGTGGTGGCTTGATCTTGAAGATGTGGATGGGGAATTGCAGGTTCCCGCCCGCGCAGGCTCCAGAGGTAATTTCAAACCATCCGGCTAAATTGCCATGTCGGAGGTTATTGCTGTTTATAATGTAAAAAAGAAAGTATAGCTAAAGTCAGCAAGGAGGTCTTAAAATGAAAAAATGGCTAACCAGGTTAACAACTTGTGCTTGTGCTCTTAGTTTAAGCCTTATCATTGGCGGTACGGCATCAGCTGAAACCATCGAGCTGAAAATGTCCCACTTCATGCCGACGAGACATGTTCAGCACAGCAAGGTCATGGCGCCATGGGCCAAACGAATCGAAGAGCTTACCCATGGAAAAGTTCAGGTCACCATTTTCCCCGGCGGTGCTCTGGGTAAACCGCCCCACCAATATGACAATGCTGTTAAGGGAATTACAGACATCGCTTTTGGGTTGCAGTCCTACACTCCCGGCCGTTTTCCACTAACATCATCCCTGAGACTTCCTTTTATGGTAAATAGCGGCGAGCAGGGCGCGAAGGTATTGTGGAGTATGTATGAAAAGTATCTACAGCAGGAATACAAAGATGTGAAAGTGTTGTGGCTGTTCATGCACGGCCCTGGCCAAATATTCACCACCAGAAAGCAAGTCAAGAATCTGGAGGATCTGAAAGGATTGAAAATTCGCAGCCCCGGCCCGATCATGTCCAAGGTCTTAAAACGACTCGGTGCGGTCCCGGTGCATATGCCCATTACCCAGGTTTATACCGCTCTGGAGCGAAAGACCGTCGACGGTGTTGCAGCACCCTGGGAGGTCATGCGTCCGTTCAGATTTTTTGAACAATGCAAATATGCCGCAGTGGCTGATATTTATTCGATGACCTTCTTTGTGGTAATGAACAAAAAAAAGTATGAGTCTTTGCCAGCCGATATCAAAAAAATATTTGATGATAACATCGGTCTTCAAATGGCGATTAAAGCGGGTCGGGCCTATGATCAGGCGGATATCCCCGGAAAAAAGCTGTTTGAGGATAAAGGCGGAATAGTTTATCAACTTCCGGCAGCGGAAAAGGAAAAATGGATAAAAGCCTCAATGCCTGTTAAAACAGAGTGGATCAAGGATATGGCTGCCAAAGGCTTGCCGGGAAAAGAGGTCCTGGATTATGCCCAGGCGCAGTTAAGTAAAGTGCAGTAACCCCCATGTTGCATAGGCAACATGGCAAAGAAGGGTAACGGTACCATGCGCGAAGGGTTTTTGCTGATGTTGATAGATGTCTTAGAAAAGATGAGCAGACTCAGCAAGTATCTCAGCTATATCGCCGGCGCTGTGCTGGCTGTGATGATGTTGCTGACAACCGCCGATGTGGCCGGCCGCTACCTGTTTAACACGCCGATTCTGGGGGTTTTTGAAGTCACCGAGTTTATGATGGTTTGCCTGGTGTTTTGCTCGCTGGCCTATGCCCAGTCCAAAAAGGCGCATGTGGCGGTAGATTTTCTGGCAACCCTGATACCCCGCAAAGGCCAACAGGTCATCGATATCCTAAACTATTTTATATCTTTTATCATATTGGCGCTAATCACCTGGCAGAGCGTCATGAGAGGGTTTGAAGTCATGGCGACTACAGAGTGTTCGGCCACACTTCAAATTCCTGTTTATCCCTTCATGTTTCTGGTTGCCCTGGGCAGCGCTGCCCTGTGTGTTGAGTATTTGAAGGACCTGGTGAATTCATGTATCGAGATTTTCACAATCCAATCTCCCGGTCCTAAGAAGGAGTGTGGCTGATCATGAGCTCAGAATTTGTAGGAATCCTGGGAATCATTATCCTGTTTATTCTCCTTGCGTCGAGAATATATATCGGAATTGCCATGGCACTGGTCGGGTTTTTAGGTTTCAGTTACCTGAGCGGCCTGTCAACCGGACTTGCGCTGCTGGGAATGGTTCCCTATGGGACCGGCTCCTTTTATACCTTCAGTGTCATTCCGCTGTTTGTCCTTATGGGACAGTTGGCATTTTACTCCGGTATGAGCCATGATATCTATAGAGCTGTTCACAAGTGGATGGGGCATTTGCCGGGTGGTCTCGGTATGGCGACCATCGCGGGATGTGCAGGATTTGCGGCGATTTGCGGTTCTTCCCTGGCAACCGCCGCCACCATGGGAACTGTGGCGCTGCCCGAGATGAGAAAATACCGATATGACCTGGGACTGGCAACCGGAAGCATTGCCGCCGGCGGCACGTTAGGGATCTTGATTCCGCCTAGCATCGGTTTCGTTATTTATGGGATACTGACCGAGGAGTCGATCGGACGTCTGCTCCTGGCGGGAATACTACCTGGTTTATTGCTGGCGGGTCTTTATATGCTGTCCATCTATATCCTGTGCAAACGTAACCCGCAATTAGGTCCGGCGGGTCCAAATGTCCCCCTGAAAGAGAAAATGCTCGCCCTGACGGGAACCTGGAGCATGCTGCTGTTATTTGTTCTGGTAATGGGCGGTATCTACCTCGGTGTTTTTACCCCGATAGAGGCTGCCGGCGTCGGTGCCTCCGGTGCGCTGGTGATAGCCGTTATTAGAAAAAAAATGAGCTTTTCTATTCTTTTAAAATGCCTGCAGGATACGTTGCGCACCACCGCCATGATTTTTTTAATTCTCATCGGTGCTGAGATTTTCACCTTGTTTTTAGGGGCTTCAAAACTTCCGATGCTGTTGGCCGATGTGGTAGGTGCCCTGCCGCCGCATCGATATATTGTGCTAAGCATAATTTTGATGCTATTTGTAATTCTCGGCTGTGTGATGGATGGTATTGCCATGATCGTGCTGACCATCCCCATTATATTTCCGGTGGTACAGGCCTTAAATTTTAATCCCATCTGGTTCGGAGTTTTGATGGTGATTGTTCTGGAAATGGGGCTGATAACACCGCCGGTGGGTTTAAATGTTTTCATTATCAAAGGGGTTGCCAAAGATGTACCTCTGAAGGTAATTTTCAAAGGGATTATCCCTTTTTTGGTTGCAAGTGTGGTGGCAATTATTTTAATTATGATTTTGCCCGAGATAGCGTTGTACATACCAACTCAGATGAGATGATGGTCTGGAAGAATACTATTATAGGGCGAAAGAAAGCATGATTTTCACCGGGCCAGTCGCAACCCGGGCCTACCGTATTATCTGGATTAACAAGTAACCTCAAGATGTTTCGCGCGCTCTTAATTGACGTCAAAAAAAACACTTTGAAGCAATTTCCCCTTATCTGAAGTGATGTCCACTTTCCATTGGCCGATATAACGCTTGTCTAAGAGGGTTTTATAGCTCCAGGTTCTCCATTGAGGAGATTTTATTTTTAATACGATATCGTTAACCTTTTGCCCTTTAAAGTAGTAGGTGTGTCGAATCGAAGAAGGAGGCTGCTCGCATTCTATCATAGTCCAGATGTAGACTTTTTCCGTTGACCATTGGAAGGAATTACTTAGCCCCGCCGGATTTTTGTTTATTACGTCACTGGCGGCGACTGCTCTTGTAACTCGCATGCCATTTGCCGTTTGCGAGGGTGCATCCGGTGTCGGGAACTCAGGGGCAGACTCTATAGACAGGTTTGCAGTCCCTGGTGTATCCTGACGCAACGTGTTCGTTGAGTCCATCAGGGCGGGGCGCTTAGCGATAATTTTTGCCGAATCTTGTTCTAAAGGTAAAAGAGCCCGGCTTTCTAATTCCGTAGCATCTTGATAGGCCGGGTGGGATTCATCCCCCGCTTTTATCGGATTCAGCTGATTGTTTTCCGCTAAATCCGTTATGCCGGAAGCGTTTGCAGCTTGCTGGTTTTCTTGGAATTTATTTTTTCTGTTTTTTCTGGGATCTGTTAATTCAGCGGATTGAACAGAATTGTCATTGGGTGTTTTTACCGGGGCTGCCGACCGGGCTCCACCCTGCGTTGTTTTTGCAGAAGGAGCCGACTGTATTTTCGAGTCCTGCGCCTCCGGTAATTGTGCAACAATATGAGTCTGATTTTGAAAAAAGAAATAATTGATGCCGAAAGCCAGGAAAATGAGAACAGCCATGCTCAGGATGAGCAGCTTTTTCCTGCTAAAAAAAAGGCTTGTTGATTTTTGTCTCTTTTTTTCCTGCGGCAGGTGGTCCTGGATTTCAATTTCATCAACACTGTCGATTTGCAATGAATCATATCGTTTGAGGAT
>JAJRVC010000726.1 GCA_024277475.1 Deltaproteobacteria bacterium | reverse complement strand
GGAGGCAGAAATTTTGATAAAAGTCCTTTCAACCGGGCAACGGCCGCCAGGAGACAACCTGGCTCCGCTTTCAAGCCCATCGTTTATGCCTATGCCGTCGAGCAGGGATTCGCTCAAAACAGATTGATCCTGGATGCTCCGGTTTCCTTTAAAAGAACCGGTGGCGACAATGACTGGCGCCCGCAGAACTTCTCGAAAACGTTTCTGGGAGAAATAACCTTAAGAAAAGCGCTGGCCATATCACAAAACATCCCTGCGGTGCGATTAATAGAAATGCTGGGGCCGAACTCGGTCGCACGTTTTGCCCATCATATTGGCATTAAATCGAATTTGGAGCCTTATTTGTCGTTGGCACTGGGCACATCGGAAGTGACCTTGATCGAGCTGACGACCGCTTACGCAGTCTTTCCCCGGGGAGGCAAGTGGATCGAACCCTTTGGCATCATGGAAGTCAGCGACCATCGGAGTCGGATAATCTGGCGCGCCAAACCTCAAAAAAAGCTGGTTATGTCAAGGGAGGGATCTGCCATCGTAACCAATATGCTTGAAAGTGTAATCCAGGAAGGAACCGGCAGAAAAGCACGTATACTCCGGGGCCCTGTGGCCGGAAAAACAGGAACAACCAATAATTACCAGGATGCCCTTTTTGTCGGATTTTCGCCGGCAATTACAGCCGGAGTCTGGGTCGGCCTGGATCCGGGCGGAACGTTGGGCGATCGGGAAACCGGTGCTAAAGCAGCCCTGCCCATCTGGATCCAATTTATGAAAAATGCACCGGCAACCGGATCCCCCCCGTATTTTGATCTCCCGGATAATGTGGTTAAAGTGCGTATGAACCCGCAAACCGGTATGCTCGCGGCCGATGGGTCGAAAAATGCGGTTGATGCGCTTTTTATAAAAGGCACCGAGCCGAAAGAATAATGGACCTCCGTCTAAAGAGGGTATTCGGTCCCTTATCGGTTTAAGGCGGAGCCTCGCTATCTATATCTTAGCTTGGCCGGGTTTGGGAAATATAAATGAATTGAACCCAACCCAATCGCCCAAAAGGCTCACTCGCCCACACAAAATCTATCTCTCGGAAATTCACCAACATCTTCTCAATGCGTTTATGTGTAAATAATATTGATAGGCAATGGCGGATATTTCCAGACTCCCGGTTTGGGCAGAATATGCTGGCCGCCAACGGCCAACCAGTTCAAGTCCGGTTTAATGTCACGCAACTTGCCGTCTTCCGGCGGCCGAGAGTGGTAGGTTTGGGCATAGGTCGCCTGGAAAATACAAATGGCATCCATTTTTTCCCGGGCGACAATGTAGTATTTTTTAAAAATGTGAGGCGAAAGGTTTTTGCTTTCGAGGATCTGTTCCAGGTCCTTATGTGTAAATTTCATCAAAACCGCTTTCGAAACTCCCCGTTCGGAGATACGAAGTAAAGATCTCGACTCACTGCTTCCGGCATAGACCGTGGTAATGCCCGGGATCCTTTTCATATACTGGGAGGCAACAATAGCTGCCGTTCTTCTGCCGCCCGCCATCACAGGCAACCCATAGAATTCAAAAAATTTCTTTTGAATATCTTCGGCGTATTTATCACCTTTTTCATAGAGATCCTTGGATATGTATCGCAAACTTTGAGCCATGTCTTCAGCAGCATCGGCGATGGGCCAGTCAATGCGCACATGAAAATGGGACAAACCATAACGGTTTTTGGATATACCGCTCGTGTCTCTCTGGATCAAAAGCGCATAATCCACCGGTAGCAACTGTTTGATAAAATTTTTAAACTGGATGGACTCCAAATACTTCCAACTGCGATCAAACTCTTGCGAAAGCTCGAGCGTTTTGAACCTTAAAAGATTGGTTTTGGTTATTTTGTTGTCGTTAAAAATCCGAATATACTTTTTATGTTCGTCCGGCACATAATCCTCAACAAAAACGACGAGAAAAGCATTCTGGCTTTCATACTCCATATCCGGAATTCGTGCACGAGGTTTCAGCTCACGCTTTTCAACAAAAGGAAACGCTAACTGCTGAGAAGCAAAATTCTGGTAGGAATCAATTAAAGCATACTGCTGCAATAATTGATCCAGCTTATCCCTGAGAAGCTCATAATAGGATCGTCTAATTCGATCGGCTTGGCTCAGCTCTTCTCTGTATCTCCAGGTTGCCAATTCCGTCTCCTGTTTCAATCGTAAATTTCAAGATTATTTAAAAACTATATCATGAATTTATGAAGATAGAAAGTAAGATTTAGTTGAAATACCGATATTTTAGAAGAAACTTATTTTTGGGGGAAATAAAATCCGCCAACACGGAATACCCGGCTGTAGCCACAATCAGGATTTTTTTTGGCGGTCGATCGTTTTCTTTCTCGACCATCTTTCGAGAAAACCGATCATGCCGGATTTGTAAGCTCTATCGATCTGTTCTCCCCGAACCTTAAGTCCGTCGCGTCCCTGTATGGCCATTCTCAAACATTCTGTTTTATGACCGCAGGCAAGACATATTTCCGGTGTATTTCGCAAACCGTCTTTTCCCATGGGAAATACGGTTTCGAGTTGCGCAAAGCAGTCAGGTGCTTTATTTTCTGAAAGAATCATTGAAAATAATACAAAGTGTGGAGTAATCTAAAGCCGGGCCTGTCGCGACGCGTTTATGCATGAAAATATGGTTACCTGATTTGAGTATCGAATTCCCGGCCCATCTGAGCGATGCGGCCCTGATCCGCAAAACTGTAGTAACAGTTATCACCGATAATAATATGTTCATGAACGGTGATGCCCATTACTTTACCGGAAAATACAAGCTGCCGGGTGATGGCAATATCTTCGGGGGATGGGTTTGGATCTCCCGAGGGATGATTGTGTGCAAAAATCAGTGCAGCAGCCTTGTGTCTGAGCGCCGAATCCACCACCTCTCTCGGATAGACACTGCTGGAGGTTAAAGTTCCCTTCGAGTGGGTTTCGGTGGAGATGACCCGGTTTTTGGAATCCAGAAAAATAATTTTGAAGTGCTCGCGGGTTTTATCCCTGATGCCGTGATAAAGATAATCAAAAAGTTCCTTTGAATTGTTAACCGGACTTTTATTGATCAACTTTTTCTCAAGGTATCGGTCCGATGCTGCTTTTATCAGCTTGAGTCCAAAAGAATTCTTCGGCCCGATACCGTCTACCTCGCAAAGCTCATTGCTGGAAGCTTCAATGACTCCCTGTAACGTTTTAAACCTGGATAATGCAGCCTTGGCCATATCCTTGCAGTCTTTTCGGGGGGTACCAAGTGTCAGCAATAGCTCAATTACTTCGTAATCCTGAAACCCGTCCAAGCCGGCGTTTAGAAACCGTTCCCGCAGGCGTTGTCGGTGGCCTTCTCCCTTATGCCGGTTTTTCTTGTCCATTTTCCACTTTATTGTAACCGTTGCCAGGATCAAAGTTCAACGTTAAGAAGAAAGAAGGCCTTAAAGACCTGACGTCCTCGTTAAAACTGCTCATTTTCCAAAATAATTGCCAATTTGGCTCCAAATTTTGTAAATACGCATCCCAGGTGCAGTTTAACCGGGATAAAATCTCTGTTGAACTTATTTGATGGGGTCGGTCAACCGAGAACCTCTGAACTTTGAACCCTAAACCTTTGAACCTTCAACCAATGAGCTACTCCTCTTTTTCAGCTAACCGGGCCGCACCCACAACCCGTTCATCGGCATCCATTCCCATGACCTTCACACCCTGAGTGTTACGGCTGATAAGCGAGATGCCCTTTATGGGCATTCGGATAATCTTGCCGTTGTTTGTCATCAGCATCAAATCGTTATCTTCTTCAACGAGTAAAATGGACACAACCAGTCCGTTCCGCTGGGTGGTTTTAATTGAGATCACCCCTTTCCCGCCGCGTTTTTGGACAGGGTACTCATCAATGGACGTTCTCTTGCCGTAACCGTTCTGGGTAACGGCAAACAGGGTCTGGCCATGGCTCAACACCTCCATGCCCACGATTCGATCACCGCCGTCGAGTCTCATGCCCCGCACACCCATCGACGTACGTCCGGATGGACGGATATCCGCCTCATGAAATCGTATTGACTTGCCCATAAGCGATCCTAAAAACACATTCAGGGTGCCATCGGTAATCCTGGCGGATATCAATTCATCATTGGGCATAAGCCGCAATGCAATGATACCGCCGGCCCGGATCCGGCTGAATGCCATTAAATCCGTCTTTTTGACCAGCCCGTTTTTGGTGGCCATGAGCACATGGTACCCAGGCTCGAATTCCGGGACCGCAAGTACTGCAGTCAGGCTCTCGCCGGATTCGAAATTCAGCAGATTGACAACCGCCTTGCCAAGACTCATACGGCCGGCCTGGGGAATATCATAAACCTTGCACCAATAGACTTTGCCTTTATTGGTAAAAAACATGAAGGTGTGATGGGTGGAAGCCACAAACAGGTGCTCGACAAAATCATTCTCCTTTGTTCCCATGGCCGTTTTACCTTTGCCTCCCCGGCGCTGATTACGGTAAAGGGTTATGGGGTTTCGTTTGATATATCCCTGTTTGGAAATGGTAACAACCATATCCTCTTCGACGATCATATCTTCGATGGTGATTTCTTTGGTTTTTTCAACAATTTCCGTGTATCTGTGATCGCCGTATTCCTTTCGAATTTCATCAAGCTCTTCTTTGATGATACTAAGAACCAGTCGTTCGTTAGCAAGAATTTCTTTAAATCGGGCAATATCTTTGAGCAGATCCTTATATTCCGCCACTATTTTCTCACGTTCAAGGCCCGTGAGCCGCTGCAGTCGCATGTCAAGAATGGCCTGGGCTTGGATAGGCGTCAGGCTGTATTGTTCAATCAACCGCTCTTTGGCCTCCAGAGGTGATTTGGATTGCCGAATCAAGGCCACAACGTCATCCAGATGATCAAGAGCGATTTTCAAACCCTCCAGGATATGGGCTCGCGCTTCAGCTCTTTTTAAATCAAACCGGGTTCGTCGGATGATAATATCTTTGCGATGCAGGATAAAGTACTCCAGAATTTCCTTTAGGGCCAACATTTCCGGCCGATTGTTGACAATGGCCAGAAAAATGATGCCGAAGGTATTCTCCATGCGTGTCATTTTATAAAGTTGATTGATAACCACACCGGCAATCTGGTCTTTTTTAAGACCGACCGCAATACGCATGCCTTCCCGGTCCGATTCATCCCGTACATAACTCACACCTTCAATATGTTTGTCTCTGACAAGCTCGGCGATCTTTTCGACCAGCTTGGCCTTATTGACCTGGTACGGCAATTCCGTTACGACAATGGTTTCACGCTGGGTATGCTTATCCGTTTCAACGATCACCCGGGCACGAATTTTTATGATGCCCCGCCCGTTCCGATACGCTTCTTTAATGCCGTCGGTTCCGTAAATGATACCGCCAGTTGGAAAATCGGGACCCGGAACATATTGCATAAGTTCCTGCCAGGTGATTTGCGGATTATCAATCAGCGCTACAGAGGCATCGATGATTTCTGAGAGGTTATGCGGCGGTATATTGGTGGCCATCCCGACAGCGATCCCGGCCGATCCGTTTATCAGGAGATAAGGAATTTTTGAAGGAAGTACCGCCGGTTCGGTGAGCGATTCGTCATAATTAGGCACAAATTCCACTGTTTCTTTATCCAGATCTTCCAGCATCTGGTGTGCCAGGCGCTGCATGCGGATTTCAGTATACCGCATGGCAGCCGGCGGATCTCCGTCAATGGAGCCGAAGTTTCCCTGCCCGTCCACCAAAGGATATCGCATGGAAAAATTCTGTGCCAGGCGCACAATTGTATCATATACGGCCGAATCTCCATGAGGATGATATTTACCAATCACATCTCCAACAATGCGGGCTGATTTTTTATAAGGTTTGTTATAATCGTTTTTAAGCTCCAGCATGGCAAACAGTACCCGCCGGTGAACAGGTTTGAGACCATCGCGCACATCCGGCAAAGCCCGACCGATGATGACGCTCATGGCGTAATCGAGATAAGATTTTTTCATCTCTTTTTCGATGCTGATTTCATCCATTCTCTCGTTTTGGATCATTTCAACTCCTATCGTCTATCACTTCTTTGTCACCTTGAAAGTTCAACGGTTCGTCGATAACTGGACTCATAGATATCGGTCAGGGTTAAGAAGGCTGTCACCACAAGGGGGCCGTATATGATGCCCAATATCCCGAAAAGTTTCAACCCGCCGATAATCGAAAGAAACACCAACAGTGTATGCATCTGAACACGCTTTCCCACGAACTTGGGTTTAAAAAAATACTCGATACCACCGGAAAGTAATACATAAAAAACGATAAAAAAGATGCCGGCCGCAATTCTCTCATGCAAAAACAGGAAAATTGCCGCCGGCAAAAATACAATACCGACCCCCACAATCGGTAAAAACGCCATCACGGCCATAATCAGGCCCCAGAGAAAAGGGGAATTAAAACCGAATAGCGCAAAAACAGCGCCCCCTAAAGTTCCCTGAATTATTCCGCCCAATCCATTGCCTATGAGAATGGCACCGGCCATGTCTTTAAACTTTTGGATCAGTTTTTCATCCTGATCATCAGGCAGGGGTGAAAGTTCGACAATAAATGACGCCAGGCGTTGGCTGTCGATCAAGAGATAAAAAATGATCAGAAGCATAAAAAGGAAGTTGACTACAAAATTAAGGACATTTGTCGTCATGGACCGCGCCTGCTCGTATAAAAACAAACCCACCACCCTGCCAATTTCAGCAACCGCTTTGTTGATTTCATCACCGGTAATCATCAGGCCGAAATTAGACAGAATCGGGTTGATTTTTTCAACAATTTTACTGTTTGCAAACAGCTCCTTATAGGGATTTTTTATCACCACCTCCCTGGCCGTCAGATACAAATCATAACCTTCATTTGCCAGAATACCTATAAAAAACGATACCGGAATAAACAGCACGAAAAATATGATCATACAGGTCAGCAGCGAGGAAAGTATCGGGCTGAGTTTTCGATTAAAATAGCGGTAAACCGGATTGAAAATCCCGGTGATTACGGTTGCCAGAACAATTACAGATATAAACGGCCAAAGAAGCCAACCCAGCAGGAAACAGGAGACCAGAAATAAGGCCAAAAAAAACCACAATTTAATGTCACTTGGTGTTGAATTGTTCAAAGTACCTCCCGAATGAATGAGATTTTCGGCGATTAAATTCAAACACCCCGGGCAAGGTTCGCAGCAAATTCTATTTTTCCCCAACCCGGCCGGGAACCGGATGGTCCGCAATTGAATAATAAAAGCCACGGCACAATAAAACCGAAGGCAAAGGGTTTAGGCCGTGGCGATAATTAAAAGCGTGTAGAATATGAGGGTACGGATATCAATTACTGAAATAGGCGCCGGCAACCGATAAAAGAAGGGTTTCGTAGATGAAAACCGCCACATAGTTTCCGCCAAAAATATGGTAGGTAATGCCGCCACCAATAATAGCCGGAACACCAAAAAATATCAAAATTCCCAATTTACGACTAATGTTCATCCCCGTTTACCTCCCCGGACGTTTTTCAAGGTTCGAATCCCAGTCCACCCAGTTGTCAGATAAAAATCCGAATAACTATTAGCAATAATTGCAGATTAAGTAAAGGAAAAAAATGAAACGTGAGCTGATCCGCCGCAGGCGGATAAACTATCAATAATTCCTGGTTTTTGCCTTCTAAGATAGCCCCCCCCACCTCGCGACTCGCAACCGGATATCAGAAGGCAAATGACAGTAAACAGATATTCCGGCCTCAAATCGCCCTGCTCTATACACCATGCCCTATGCTCTAAACTTTGCCAGGCACCCAACGCGTTACTCGCAACTCGTTACTTTTCAACAATCATTGCCATCCCCATCCCACCGCCGATGCACATGGTAATGATCCCGGTATTGTAACCTTTGCGCTGCATATGATTCATACCGGTGACCATTTGGCGCGCGCCGGTACAGCCGATTGGATGCCCAAGGGAAATTCCACTGCCGAGTTCGTTGGGACGATCCGTTTCGATGCCGAGTTCCCGCATACAGCCGATGGCCTGGGAGGCAAAAGCCTCATTGAGCTCAATCATATCGATGTCGTTTAGCGTCATCCCAGCGCTCTTCAACACTTTCCTAACAGCGGGAACGGGGCCCAATCCCATATAGGCAGGGTCGACCCCACCAGCGGCGAAAGCCTTGATTTTAACGATCGGTTCAAGTCCCAGTTCTTTAGCCTTATCCGCACTCATCATCAAAACCGCGGCGGCGGCATCATTGATTCCCGAAGCATTGCCGGCTGTGACCGTACCGTCTTTTTTAAAGGCCGGTCTTAATCTGGCCATTTTTTCCATATCGGTATCCAGGGGTCGCTCATCCGTATCAAAGACAATTTCACCTTTTCGCGTTTTGATGACTACCGGTACGATCTCCAGGGCAAAAAGGCCTTCATTGATCGCCGTTTTTGCCCGGTTATGACTCAATACGCCCAGTTCATCCTGTTCCTGTCTGCTGATCCCATACATGGCAGCAATGTTTTCAGCCGTCGTTCCCATATGATATCCGTAAAAAATCTCATATAAGCCGTCGAATACCATCAGGTCATAAATATCTCCGACCCCGGTCAGTTCCATCCGGTGACCCCAGCGGGCCTTGGGTAAGGCCATGGGAACCTGGCTCATATTTTCCTGCCCCCCGGCAAGGATGATATCTGCGGACCCGGTCATAATTTCCGATGCGCCCAGGGCGATGGCCTTAAGCCCCGAACCACAAACCTTGTTAATCGTAAAAGCCGGCGTTTCCTTGGGGAGACCCCCGGCGATCATGGCCTGCCGTGCGGGGTTTTGCCCTTGAGCGGCCTGCAGAACATTGCCCATGATCACTTCATCAATGGTGATCTCGGCGGCAGTATCATCCCAATCATAGGATTTCTTTTCAAGATCGGTAATTCCCTGATCTTTCAGCTTGTCCGGCGCAAATTGCATGGCGGCAACACCGGCAACCGGTCTTAAGTTGGCCCTTTTCAAAACATCCTTCATAACAATACCACCCAGTTCCACAACCGGCACATTTTTAAGACCACTGCCGAATGTTCCGATCGCTGTCCGTGATCCGCTGACAATAACCACCTCTCTCATATTCAATACCTCCCTTAGGGCTTCAGTTGAAAATATAGACCTGGTTGATTAGTTTACTGGTTGAAACGATATCTGTATTATGACTTTCTCAGCGATCTTTGCCCGTCCCGCTAAATTTTTTGTAGAAAAAGAGCGTAGCTCG
>JAJRVC010000725.1 GCA_024277475.1 Deltaproteobacteria bacterium | reverse complement strand
TGCCCCTTGCTCAAATTATTCTGAATGGTCTTCAGCAAACCAGGAATCAAACTGGTGCGCATGGTATCGTTTTCCGAGCTTAAAGGATTCTTCAACAGAATCACCTTGTCTTTTGCACCGGCAAAAGAGGACAAATAGTTTCCCGCCTGTTCCTGATCAATAAAACTGAAATGAACCGTCTCAGAAAAACCCGTATGACAAAGCACCTGCCTTATTTTGCGTAACAGGGTTTGCCTGGGGGTGACCCGCACCGGACGCACCGAAGCTACGGGAAAAACGGTGGCGACCTTGTCGAATCCATCGACTCTGGCAATTTCCTCGATAATATCTATTTCACGCGTCACATCAGGACGAAACCCGGGTACTTCTACTTGCCAGGTTTCATTCTTTATCGCGGCTTCAACTTTCAACCCTAAACGGGAAATGATTTCTTTTATTCGCTCGGCACTAAAATCAGAACCCAGCACCTGATTGACACGGCGAACCCGCAACGGCAATTGAATGTTCTCACGGGTTTGCGGATAAATATCAACCCTGCCCTTGCAAATTTCTCCGCCAGCAATTTCTTTGATCAAACAAGCCGCGCGAGCCTGAGCGGTGATAACCCCTTCCATATCTACACCGCGCTCAAAACGATAAGAAGAGTCTGACCGCAAACCATATTTCTTCGAAGCTTTTCGTATAGTGGCGGAATCAAAACACGCGCTTTCCAACACAATATTTTTTGTAGTCGCAGAAACCTGACTGTTCACCCCGCCCATGATCCCCGCCAAAGCAACAGGTTTTTCTGCATCGGCAATGACCAGCGCATCCGCATCCAGTTTCAATTCACTGCCTTCGAGGCTGGTAAATTTTTCGTTCTTGTTTGCCTTGCGAATTATAATTTTATTTCCAGATAGCAGTTCACGGTCAAAAGCGTGTAGCGGTTGACCGTACTCCATCATTACAAAATTGGTAATATCAACAATATTGTTGATGGGCCGTAATCCGATTGCCTGTAACCGGTCGCACAACCATTTTGGCGAAGGACCCGGCTTGACATTTTCAATCACCACCGCCGCATACCGGGGACATAAACTTTCTTCCAGATTCTCAACAGCTATCTTTTCTGCAACAGGGCTAGTGCCCCATTTTTTCTCCAGACATGCCAACGCATCCGGCGGCTTGAACGTCCCGCCCAGCAGAGCAGAAACTTCACGCGCCACACCGAGATGCGACAAACAATAACCCCGGTTCGGGGTTACGTTCAACTCCAGCACATCGCCTTTTTCTTCATCGAGTGATTCGTGGCTTTCAATTTCCAGACCCGCCATCGTGAGCACATGACCCAGCTGGGCCGCAGGCGCGTCAATCTCCACATATTCTTTCAACCAATCTACCTGAACCTTCATTTTACCTCTTCCCCGCTAGCGCGGGAGGCAATAGGTCAGCACCCATAAAGCTGACAAGACTGTTTAGCCTTTAACTTTAGGGGGGCACTCTCTTCCCCTCCCCTCATGAGCACCCGTTGGGTGTCGGGGAGGAATATTTTATTTACTTCTAGTCCGCCAACATTTCCTCAAGGCGTAGCCTTGGGGATTATAGGGGAAGGCTTTGCAAAAATCCATGCTATCTCGGCATTGCATTTCATTTTGTTATAAGATATCAAGGAATCCACATCCTTAACCTGACCCATCGATATGAAACTCACCGACGCAAGAATTTTGGCTTTGCTGAAAAAGAAAATCAGCCGCCCGATGAAAATCTCCGAACTTTCAAAACAATTGGGAGTATCGGATGCAGACCATCGTGCATTCCGCAACCGCATCAAGGACATGGCGGTTCAGGGTTCGCTGATAAAAATCCGTGGCGGTCGTTACGGTCTCCCCGATGAGATGAACCTGATCACCGGCAAACTGCAGGGGCACCCGAACGGCTTTGGCTTTGTCATTCCTGACAAACAACACGACAGTAATGATGTCTTCGTGCATCGAAAAAGTATGAACGAAGCCATGCATCAGGATCATGTTGTGGTAAGGGTGGAATCGGAAAAAGAACCCGGTCGGCCCGAAGGTCGTGTCATAAGAATCCTGCAACGCAATACCCCTAATCTGGTTGGCATCTATGAAACATTCGGTCGTGACGGATGGGTCATTCCCACCGAGGCCAAACATTTTCACGATGTATTCATACCGGGCAAAAACGATGCGAAGAACGGTCAAATCGTTGATGTAAAAATCGAGACCTATCCCACCCGGCACCAACCGCCTGTCGGCAAAGTCATCGAAATCCTCGGCAAATCCAACGACCCGGAAGTGGAGGTGCAATCCATTCTGCGCAAGTTTGGCATCCGCCAGGGCTTTCCGCCAAAAATTATCAAAGAAGCCAAAGCGGTGGCAAAAGAAAATCAGCCCACAAAAGACCGCAAAGACCTGACCGATCTGCTGACATTCACGATTGACGGTGAACGGGCAAAAGATTTTGACGATGCGGTTTCACTGGAACAAATGGGCGAAGGTTACCGGCTCGGCGTGCATATTGCGGATGTCAGTCATTTTGTCGAAGAAAATTCGCTTCTGGATGAAGAAGCGTTTGAAAGAGGCACCAGTGTTTATTACGCAGACGGGGTGATCTCCATGCTTCCTGAAATCCTTTCCAATGGGGCCTGCAGTTTGAGACCCGATGAAATGCGCCTGACCCTGAGCGTGTTCATCGATTTCGACCGTCAGGGCAATGCCCTGGCGACTCAAATCCACAAATCATTTATTAAAAGTCACAGGCGGTTCATCTACACTGAGGTTGCCGGGCTAATTGAGAACGGCAGTGATAAGGAAAGCGACTTGCCTTTCATGAAAACCCTGACAGACATGCACCACCTCAGCCAGACCTTGCGAAAACGCAGATTTAAAAATGGCAGTGTAGACTTTCGTGTGCCCGAGCCGGACATCCGCATTGACGAAGAGGGCAAGGTAAAACAAATAGGAACTGTTGAACACAACGTGGCGCATCAACTGATCGAGGAGTTCATGCTGGCGGCCAATCAGGCCGTTGCTCTTAGTCTGCACGAAAAAGACATTCCCTGCATCCACCGGATTCATGAAGCCCCCGACCCTGCAAAACTTTTCGAGTTCAAGGAATTCATCTCGTCTTTCGGCTTGCGGCTTTCTTCTCCTGACAAAATCCGTTCACAGGACTTGAACGCCCTGCTAAAAAAAATCCAGGGAACTGCGGAAGAAAGAGTGGTCAACACCCTGTTACTGAGGACGATGAAAAAAGCGCGTTATTCCGAATCCGACCCCGGTCACTATTGTCTCGGGTTCCCCCACTATGCGCATTTCACCTCGCCCATTCGCAGGTACCCGGACTTGATCGTCCACCGCATTGTAAAAAAGCATCTCAAACACAAATGTTCGAAAAAGGACAAGAAGGCCCTGCAAGCTTCGCTGTCTGAAGTATCTGCACAATCGACACAAATGGAAATCCAGGCCATGTCCATCGAAAGAGAAATCATAAGCCTTCGGCGGGCGCAATTTATGGTGGATAAAACTGGCAAGACTTTTTACGGAATCATTACCGGCGTGACCGGCTTCGGCTTCTTCGTTGAACTGGAAAATGTTTTTGTAGAGGGTTTGGTAAAAATTTCCGGCATCATGGATGATTATTATATCTTCAT
>JAJRVC010000045.1 GCA_024277475.1 Deltaproteobacteria bacterium | reverse complement strand
GCCGCCTGAACAACAGGGAACCCAATCCGCACCGCCCCGATCCTCAACCCTGACCCCGACTTGTCATTTTTCATTTGTCATTTGTCATTTGTCACTTGTCACTTGTCATTCGATGTTCGATGTTCGATGTTCGACGTTCGACGTTCGACGTTCGACGTTCGATGTTCGACGTTCATCTTTTATTCGTTCATCGTTTATTCGGTATTCATATGCGGTCAAGCCTCCGTAAATTTTATTATTCAAACGGTATCATTTCATGATATTATTATTATTATTGATAATCTCGTAAAAAGTCGAAATTATCGAGTTTCGATCTTATAACCGGTTGAAATTATTAAGTGTGAAATTTTATTTTTGTGCTTTTTGTGCCTTTTTGCGGCTAAATCATTATTGTCAGTTTCAAATCACCAAGGCCGGGTTAAATGATGAAAAAAACCATTATAGCACCATTACTATTTGCTTTGCTGCTGTTATCGGCGATGAATGCCTCCGGGGGAAGTATTTTAAATACCCGGCACAATCTTTCGGTCAGCGGACCGGGAGACCTGCGGGCGGCGTCCGAGGACCGGATCTGCATCTTCTGCCACACGCCTCACCGAAGCGTAAAGGCGCATGCCTACCTGTGGAACCGCGGTGACTCGACGACTTCCTACCTCCCCTACCAGAGTTCCACCCTGTATGCCGCTGTGGGGCAGCCCACCGGGGCCTCGAAGATGTGTTTGAGCTGCCACGACGGCACCATTGCGCTGGGGGCGGTAATCTCCGAAGCCCAGGAAATACCTTTCCTGGGCGGGATACGGTTCATACCGTCCGGGCGGAACAGTTACCTGGGAACGGACCTTTCCGATGACCATCCCATATCATTTGTGTATGACAGCAGCCTGGCGCTGCAAAAAGGGGAACTGGTCAATCCGTCCCAGCTGCCGCCGGCCGTCAATCTCGACGGCAACCGGCAGCTGCAGTGCACGGCCTGCCATGATCCCCATGATGATGCCTACGGCAAATTTTTAGTGATGTCCAATCGCTACTCCGACTTGTGCACGGCTTGCCATGATAAGACCGGCTGGACCACCGGTTCCCATGCCACATCCAATGCCGCCTGGAACGGCCAGGGGCCCGATCCCTGGCCCACCACCAGCTATCCGACGGTGGCTGAAAACGGCTGTGAAAACTGCCACCGGCCCCACAGCGCCGGCCGGCCGGCGCGCCTTTTAAAGCATTTTTTCGAGGAAGACAACTGCCTGGTATGCCACAACGGCAACGTGGCCTCCCAAAATGTCGAACCGGAATTTACCAAAGCATCTATTCATGGCGTGCAGGATACCACCGGGGTGCACGATGCCGCCGAGAATTTCCAGTTCGGCAGTGTTCCCGACCACGTGGAGTGTGAGGACTGCCATAACCCCCACCGGGCCAACGGCAGTTCATCCCCGGGTGCCCCGGCGGTGTCCGGCGCCAACCGGGGTGTCACCGGGATAACCACCGCCGGACAGCAGGTGAGCAACGCTCAAAACCTGTACGAGATATGCTATAAGTGCCATGCCGACAACAATGTGATTACATCTTATGACATCACGCGGCAGATCGATCAGCTCAATACCCGCCTGGAGTTCGACTCCGGCAATCCCTCTTATCACCCGGTGGTCGCTGCGGGAGTGAATCCGGACGTGCCCAGCCTGATATTGCCGCTGACCACCACCAGCATAATTGCCTGCACCGACTGTCATAATAACGATGACGCCGGCGGGCCCCGGGGGCCGCATGGCTCGAACTTTGCTCCCTTGCTGACGCTAAACTATGAAACCACGGATTACACCACTGAAAGCTCTTTTAATTATGCCCTGTGCTATAAATGTCACAGCCGCACCAGTATTTTAAATGATGAAAGTTTCAAGAAGCACAAAAAACATATCCAGGGTAAGAATACCCCCTGCTCGGCCTGCCACGATCCCCACGGCATCAGTCAGACCCAGGGAAATTCCACCAATAATACCCATCTGATCAATTTTGATTTAACCATCGTATCTTCCGGCCCGATGGGCAGACTGGAATTTATCGACAACGGCCGCTTCAGGGGACAATGCTTTCTCAACTGTCACGGCAAAAGGCATGGCCGCAACAGCTCTTATTAGTGGGTGGCGGGTGTTTGCTCAGCCGCCGGCCAAAAACACGGCCGGTTAAAAAAAAACTGATGAACGTCGAACATCGAATAATTATTAAGTGTTAAATTTTATTTTTGTGTTTTTTGTGCCTTTTGTGGCCATATCAAAGTTTGACTTCATTTTTTTATAGTTAACCCATCATATGAAAATATCCAAAAACCGAGGTTGACACCATGTTGCAGGGAACGATAACCCTAGCTAAATTTAAAAGACTGCTGCTGATCATCCTGGGGCTTTTTGTCTTTTTCAGCCTGGGCTCGGCGGCAATTCTCTATTTCCGGCTGCAGGTACCGCTGAGCCCGCACTACGGTGCGGCGATCACGGTCATCAGCCAAGTCAGGGAATCCCTGATCCTGGATACCGTAATCATAAATCTCATTTTTTTTCTGGCAACCGCGGTGGGCGTCACCTTGCTTGGGATCCTGTACTCCCACCGGATTGCAGGCCCGCTTTTCAAGGTGAAACAGTATGCGGCGGCGCTGGGGGAAGGGCGCTTTGATGAAAGGATTTGCTTCCGCAAAAAGGATGCCGTTCACAGCCTCTCATCCGTTCTCAACGAAACGGCGGCTTTCTGCCGGGACCGAACAAAGCGGTTTGGCTCCGATCTGGCCGCGCTTGAGGAAAACCTGCGGTTGTTGAATTCCCTGCCTGAAGGGTCAAAAGATAAATCAAAGATGATTGAACGCATTCGAACCCTGGATGCTGAAATTCATACCGAAAATCGAAAGCTGAAATTATGAGGCATGGTTGGATTGTTTTGCTGCTTGTTTCGCTGGGGATCGCTTTGACAGCCTACAGCCGAATGAAGGACCCGCACGATTTTCCGGTTTCCGAATGCAACAAGTGCCATTGGGATGTCGAAAAAAAAGCCGCTGATCTTAAACCCGTGCTGAGTTCGATATGCACCGACTGCCATGCCGATGCCAAACAGAAGCTGTCCCATCCGGTTGATGTCTTCCCCGAAACGTCGATTCCGGCGGACATGCCCCTGGTGGAGGGCAGGCTGGGCTGCATCACCTGCCACGTGGCCCACCCGTTTTCACTTAAAAACAAACCGTTCAACTACTTTATGCTGCGCCGGCCGGGCAAGGGATCTGCCTTTTGCATTGCCTGTCATGGGATCAATGAGAAAGGCCACATCGTTTTTGAAAAAATTCATCAAGGGTCTTATAAAGTGACCGATCGCAGCACGTCACTGGACAGCTATACCCTGCAGTGTATCGAATGTCATGACAAGCGGATTAATGACCCCATGGACTCCCTGGGAGCCGGCAGATGGAAGCATTTTGGTGGTTCAAACCTGAACCACCCCGTGGGGGTTTCCCTGGGCCGGATTGCCGGCCAAAAACCGCGCGAGTACAATCCTGAAATTGCCTTGCCCCGGGAAATCAGGCTCTTTGACGGCAAGATCGGCTGTGGTACCTGCCACAATGCCTATTCCAAAGAAAAAAACCTGCTGGTGGTGGGTAACTATAAAAGCCGGTTGTGTCTGGCTTGTCATATTAAATAAGCGGTGATGGTTCTGGGTTCTGGGTTCTGGGTTCAGGGTTCTGGGGTTCAGAGGTTGGGGGCCGTTGATTGGTGAGCCCGGAGAAAAGATGAACGTCGAACATCGAACGTCCAACATCGAATCGAAAGAAAAACACCGAACACCCGCCGGCTATGCATAGTGCGATGGGTTGGTGTACTCATTGAGTTATGAATCAAATTGTTAAATTCGCCTCGCGCCGGTTTCAAGGCATTGCGAGCAGGTCGAACGTTGAATCAAAAGAAAAGATGGAATGAAAAGATGAACGTCGAACATTGAACGTCCAACATCGAACGTCGAATGAAAGAATGAAGAAACAGACTTATGATCTGGAAGAAAGGCTGCTCGAGTATCAGAACGGCTCAAAAGAAAAGGAAATAATCATTCAAAGTTTGATATGGCCGCAAAAAGGCACAAAAAACACAAAAAAATTTTATACTTAATTTTTTCAATAGGTTATATGATCAAAATTCGATAATTTTGACTTTTTATGAGATTGTCAAAGTTTGCCTATGGCAAAACCGCACCGAATGACTAATACCGGGTATTTGTTTTTCATTCGACGTTGGACGTTCGATGTTCAGCGTTGGACGTTCATCTTTTATCTGTTCATCTTTTTAAAAAGGCTCATCAGCTTTGAAATAACACAGGAGACTCCATGACCCAACAATCAAAAAATACCAATAAACAATATGTTCGGAAAGAAACATTCCTGCTGGTTACACTGCTGGCCCTGGCGGTGGGCTTTTTCGGCGGCGTGATGTTCAGCGTGTTCAAATCCGGTACGGTGGAAACGCCCGCCCGGCAGGCAGCGGCACCGCCGCCCGAGACGGCCGACTCCGGCTCAGCCGGTATGATTGCCGCCCTTGAAAAGGAAACCCGCTCAAATCCCGCCAATGCCGCCGCCTGGGTAGAGCTGGGCAACTCCTACTTCGATACGAATCAGTATGAAAAATCGATCGCGGCCTACCGCAAGTTCCTGGAAATCAAACCGAATACTGCTTCTGTCTGGACCGATCTGGGCATCATGTATCGGCGCAGCGGCAAACCTCAAAAGGCCCTCGAGGCGTTTGATAAGGCCATTGAAATTGATCCTAAAAATGAGGCTGCGCGTTTAAACAAGGGAATCGTTTATTTACACGATCTGAAAGATTTTGACGGCGCCATCAAAGCCTGGGAAGAGTTGCTGGCGATAAACCCCATTGTCATGTCACCCACCGGTCGATCGGTGGATGAAATGGTTCAGCAGCTGAAGAAGCAGAGCCCGCAGATGGGGGGCGCTAATCAGTAGTCGGGGGAGGCGGAAGCGTGCAAAAAAATGAACGTCGAACACCCGCCTGCCATGCATAGTTCGATGGGTTGGTGTACTCGTTGAGTTATGAATCAAATGGTTAAATTCGCCTTACACCAGTTTCAAGGCATTGCGGGCAGGTCGAACGTCGAATGAAAAGAAATGATGAATGAAAATATGAACGTCGAACATCGAACGTCCAACGTCGAACATCGAATCAAAAGAAAAGACGAATGAAAAGATGAACATCGAACGTCGAATGAATGTATTCTGTCTATTTTAAAAAGGACTGTGCAAAGCGAATCTCTCTTTTTCTGACAGGATCAACAGGATGGACAGGATAGAGAAATACGAGTCCAAAATTAGTCCTGTAAATCCAGTCTAAATAAATGTTTCATATACTAATGAGGCCGTATTTGTTTAGACACCCCTTCCTGTAGAAGAGCAATTTATGTTGCTTGACAAGTAGTAATTGTCTATAGATTTATGGCCTCATTAGTAAGGGTTTACCATGAAGTACAGAAGACGCCGATACATCGTTGATACAGGATTCCAGGGCCGGTTTTTGTTGGGCTTTGTGGCGGTTGCCCTGGCGGGCAGTATTGCAGCCACCGTATTTTTTATTTTTTCAGCCAATCAAAGACTGGAGAAACTCCAGTGGAGCGCCTTTGTAACCGCCCGCTCAACCGTCGAAGTCCTGGAACCTCTTTTTATCTATGTCAATCTGGTTGCGGTGGTGTTCGTGTCGGTTTTACTGGTTGTGACCTGGATCTGGATGATGAGAAAGATAAATGGTCCCCTGAACGGGATTGTCAAAAACCTGAAGCGGGTCAAGGAAGGAGACTTTTCCGCCGCCATTATTCTCAGGCGCAGGGATGAATTCAAAGACGTGGCCGCAGGTCTCAATGAGATGCTGGACAAGACGAGGGAAAGGTTCAGCGGCTTTAAGGCCGGTTATGAGGAAATCTCACAGGCTCTGGCCGATCTGGAGATGGCCGTTGCTAAGGGAACTGCGGTCAAAGGAAAGGAAGCGCGAATTATTGAAATGATTAGAAAGCTGAAAGATAGAATTGCCGTGGAAAAGGAGGTATCTTCTGAATTACCTTAATAGAATCTGGGATTTTTTTAAATCGGTCAAGCTCACCATCGTTTTGCTGCTGTCCCTGGCAGCTACTTCCATTATCGGAACCCTCATTCCGCAGAACGAGAGTCCTGAAAATTACCGGCAGGCATTCGGTGAGTTCCTTTACCGCATCTTTGATATTTTTGACTTTTTTGATATGTACCATTCCTGGTGGTTCCTGGCACTGCTGTTCCTGCTGACCCTGAATATCGTGGTCTGTTCCATCGACCGGCTTTCGAACATCTGGAAAATCATATTTGTCAAAAACCCGCGCTTTAACCCGGCAAGGTTTCGCAATCGCCGCGATAAGGAAGAGTTTTCCGAGGAACGCTCGATCGAACAACTCAAGCGGGCCTATGAGCCGGTGGTTTCACGGGGTTTTGGTTACAGCCGGCTCGAAGAAACCGAGGACGGGTTTTACCTTGTAGCCGAAAAAGGACGCTGGACCCGGCTCGGGGTTTACACCGTGCACCTGAGTGTCATTTTGCTTTTGCTGGGTGCCATTATCGGGTCACTTTTCGGCTTTGACGGCTATGTCAACATCCCGGAAGGAGAGACGGTCAACAGTATCCGCCTGAGAAACAGCAACAAAACCATGCCGCTGCCTTTTGAGATCCGCTGTGATGATTTTGATGTCAGCTTTTACAAGTCCGGCGCGCCCAGGGAATTTCGTTCCAGCCTGACGATTCTCAATCACAGCCGGCCGGTTTTGCAAAAAGACATCATCGTCAACGACCCCTTGCGCTACCAGGGGATAAGTCTTTACCAGGCCAGTTACGGCCGGCTGCCGCCCAATGAAATCACGTTGAATCTTAGCAGTAAAAAGACCGGTAAGATTTATCAGGAACCGGCCGTTTTAGGCCAACCGGTCGAAATACCGGAAGGGCTGGGAACGCTCACCCTCAAAGCGTTTCGCGAGTCCGCCGATTTCCAGGGGACTCAAATCGGACCGGCTTTTATCGGAAACCTGACAGACGGCGGCGGAAAATCCGTTTTTATTTTGCTGCCGTTGAAATTTCCGAGTTTTGACAAAATGCGCAAGGGCGATCTGATTATCGGTATCGCCGCTATTAAAGACCGCTATTACACCGGCCTGCAGGTGGCCCGTGATCCCGGTGTCCGGGTGGTTTACGCCGGATTTATCTTGATGCTTATCGGTTGTTACATTACCTTCTTTATGTCCCATCAACAGTTATGCATCGAAGTGACGGACAAGGGTTCGCAGCGCCGGGTCATGGTGGCCGGTACGGCCAATAAAAACAAACCGGCCATGCAGCGAAGGGTCAAAAAGCTTTCAGAAAAATTGGCGGAAACTTAACCCGGATCCACCGAAGCCGGAGAACCAAAAAAGATCAATCACGAAAGCACGAAATGACGAAAACACGAAATAAATCTAAGAAACTTTTCATAGTTCATCCGTATCCCATTTGAAAAGACTAAAATCACACGCAAACGAAAGGACGGTGTATGAACAGTTCCTTGATATTATCGATTGTAACGTTTGTTTACGGTCTGGCGGCATTTTTCTATCTTTTTGCCTGGATTTTTAAAAAATCCACTCCCGGCCGTCTGGCGACCTGGACGGCCGTTGTGGGTCTGGCCGGCAATACGGCCGGTATCATCCTCAGATGGATGGAATCCTACAAACTGGGCATCGGACACGCCCCGCTTTCAAACCTGTATGAGTCTTTGATCTTCTTTGCCTGGACCGTCATCATGATTTACCTGGTCATCGAGCGCAGATACGAAAATCGGATCATCGGCGCCTTTGCCACACCGCTGGCCTTTCTGGCCCTGGCATACGCCTCCCTGTCTCCCAACATCAGTGACCGCATCCAGCCCCTGCTGCCGGCCCTCAAAAGCAATTGGCTGATTGCACACGTCATTACCTGCTTTATCGGTTACTCGGCGTTTGCCATCGCTTTCGGCATCGGCATCATGTACCTTTTAAAACAGAGGGAACCACCGGGGAAAAGCGGTTTGCTGGAGCGCTTTCCCGGCTTAAACATCCTGGATGAACTGAACCATCAACTGGTGATGTTCGGCTTTCTTTTCCTGTCTGCCGGAATTATCAGCGGAGCCGTGTGGGCTCATTCCGCCTGGGGGCGTTACTGGGGTTGGGATCCGAAGGAAACATGGTCGCTGATTACCTGGTTTGTCTATGCCACCCTGCTGCACGCCCGCATGATGCGCGGCTGGCGCGGCCGGCGTATCGCCTATCTTTCCATCATCGGATTTTTTGCGGTGATCTTTACTTATTTCGGGGTAAATTATCTGCCGGGATTGCACAGCTATGGGAGTTCCTAAATACGGTATCGTATTGTTATCCGATAATTTATTGTCATCGCAGAGGTCGCAGAGAATTTGTTTCTTTGGCATGCCGGCGCATCCGCTATTGACACGGCATGGAGGGCGGAAAGCAAGAACATCCATCCCCGCGGCTATACCCCCCAACATCGGAATTGTCGCTCAATATACCTCTATCTGTGCCTGTTCTTTGAGTCTTGACACCAGGGCCTGACGAAGCTGTTTTTCCTTTTTTTCCATCAGCTGTTTTTTGATTTTTTCGGCGACATCCTCCAGGCTCAGCTGGGTCGGCGGTTTAATTTCT
>JAJRVC010000724.1 GCA_024277475.1 Deltaproteobacteria bacterium | reverse complement strand
TGAAGCAGGCACGAATATTCGAGTGGTTCAAAAACTTATGGGTCATGCCGATGTTAAGACCACCGAAATTTATACCCATGTCATGAAAAAAGATATCGATTCCGTTAAAAGCCCTCTTGACAACTTATGACCTGAATTTTGCATGGAAGAGGTAAAAAATTATAGATGTTATAACCACCACTATCCTTTTAAGTACTTTTTTTTCAACTTCATAATTCTTTCTACGGACTCAATTCCTTTTGCCTTCATGTCGGCGGAATCCATTATTTCCTGCAAAATTTCTTTATAGGCGATCTCAATATTCGGCCCTTTGTGGCATATAAGGACGAGGTCGATCTCGGCCGCAAGTATCCGACGGATTGCTGTCTGAATATCGTAATGTTTGGCGATAGCGCCCATGTCAAGATCGTCAGTCAATACAAGTCCGCCAAAACCCATTTGATCTCTTAAAATGACCTTCGCAATTTTAGCGGACAAACTGGCCGGCCACAGGGGGTCAAGTTTCTGGTAAAATATATGCGCCAGCATCATCCCGGATACCCCCTGCTGAATGCCGGCCTTAAAGGGGATTAAATCCATTTGCTCAAAGGCGGACAGGTCATCATCGAGCACCGGAAGATCCATGTGGGAGTCCAGCGTCGTCCGGCCGATTCCGGGGAAATGCTTGGCGACGGCTATGATGCCGTTGTGCTGCAAATGTTCAATGACTTTCACCCCCAATCGTGCGACCCAGTCAGGGTCACCGCCGAATGCCCTTTTGGCCATGATGCTGTCGATTTGCTCGGGCGTAACATCCAGAACCGGAGCCATGTTCATGTTGATGCCGACCCGGGTTAGCTCGGTGGCCGTCACTTCGGCGAAATGGATGGCATCTTCTTCATTGTTCATCTGTGGATTACCGGGAAATTGAGTGAAGGGTTCTTTGAGCCTGGCTACCTGGCCGCCCTCCTGATCAACGGCAATGAACAGTGGGGGTTGCTCACACTGGCGGGCATAATTCTGAATCTCATCGCACAATTGCTTTATCTGATTCGGTGTTTCGAGGTTTCTTGAAAACAGAATAATCCCCCCGGTTTTGAGGTGCTTGATCATAAATTTAAGATCCGCATTGAATGTCGTTCCGTCAAACCCGACCATCAGGCGCTGTCCGGCTAATTGCTCGTTTGAAAAGGTTGTTGGCTGCATTTTTTTGGTTCCGATGTGAGGTTCAGGGTTGTGGGTTTAAGGTTCAGGGTTCAGAGTTCAGAGTTCAGAGTTCTGGGTTCCAGGTTCAGGGTTCAGGGTTGTGGGCTCAGGGTTGTGGGTTCAGGGCTCAAGGGTTGAAAGGTTCAGAGTTCAAGGCTGCATTTGAGATGCGTATTGACGAGAAAGGTGTCAGCCTCGTCAGGGTTAATCCAAAATTGTGCATTTGTTTCTTCGTAAACCCCAAGCTGCAATTATTTGGGAAATGAGCATTTTAAACGAGAACTTTGCGGCTTTAATACCCTTTTTTCCCCTTAACCCGGAACGTTGAACCGCTGAACCTAAGATTCGCACAAAAAAAGAGCAGAGTCAATTTTGGACTCTGCTCTTCATGGGTTTTCCCGGAATGCTCTGATTGTCGAATTCCAGGGTTATGGTCATTTCGGTTGAGCCGCCACTCCGGCTGATTGAGGGTGGAGTCGCCCGAAACCGCAATAGAGTGGTATGCACTGCCAGTCAGCATATACCAGGGGGCCATGTCGTTTTTCAGTTTGTGGCCCTATATCTTGTTAAAAAAGGCTACCCTAAATGCCGTTGTTCTCGTGTGGTATCTTCTCAACTTGGTTTTGGGAAGTCCTTCAGAAAAGATGCACGCACATCCGAGAAGCCATTTTTCTTAATTTACTTACTTTGACACCGTTTGACTGCCTGTTTCTTGTTTGATTTCTTATTCAATTTTTGTGCCAAACTGGTAAAAATTTTAAATACCATTTAAAAACAGATGTTTAACTATCTTTTTTCAAAACCGGAAATAATGCCGCTTTACAAAAACCGTCAATTTTCCGTCTCCCCACCCGGGATTGACTATTGAATATTTATGGCATAAATCCATATTTACAACCACTTAAACAATCATCGATACCTGCGTATTTTCCTTTGCTCCTTATCACCCTTTTCTGGACTCATAACACCGCCGTTCGATAAACCCGGAAGTAGCTGTATCCCAGACAGCTTCATTTTTATGAATAAATCTTGGCGGTCCTTCCCAGGCGCCACAGGCTTTTACCACTGTTTCGCCCAGGGTGAATTTACGGCCGCAGGCAGCACATCCCTCTGCATTGAGTGTGTTTAGTTTTTCAAGATCGATGAGGAAGGTTTGCGCCTTTTTTTGGATGCCGCCATGATTCTGTCTCGCAATTTATATAATTCATTGAAAATACATTAATATTTTGTTTCTATCCGCGTTTTTAAGCCAAATGGAATGATGGCCTACGCTCGGAGAGAATACTGATTTTTTTAAACCCATCATTGCCCTTAACCCTTCTGAACGGTTATAAATAAGGTAAGGGTGGAATGGTTTTGTGTCAAGCGAGATGAAGCCTTGGTAGCCGTTTGGGGAGCCCAGCCGCTGGCCTGAAGAGAAGATCGGCCGGTTCGATCTAATAAAAACTGATGTTCGACGTTCCATCTATTTATTGTTCCAGCTAGGTGTAGTTTCACAGGGTTATTTTTTCCGTCTCAACTGATATTTCCGTACGGCTTGATTGTGCTCTTTCAGGTTTGTTGAGAAATAGTGGGTGCTGTCTTTTTTTGAAACAAAATAGATAAATACCGTTTTTTCAGGATATAGAGCCGCTTCCAGAGAGGCTCGGCCGGGGTTTGCAATCGGACCGGCGGGAAGTCCCCTGATTTTATAGGTGTTATAGGGGGTATGGGTGTTGAGGTCTTTACGGGTAATATTGCCGTCAAAATTTTTTATGCCGTAAATTACGGTCGGATCCGATTCCAGGCGCATCTTCTTTTTCAAACGATTGTGGAAAACCGATGAAATAATCGGTCTTTCAAAGGCTGCTCCGGTCTCCTTTTCAATGATCGATGCCAGGGTTACAATCTGATGAACCGTAAATCCGAGGTCCTTGGCACGCTCTTTCCATTCAGTTGTAAAAACGGACCAGAACCGATTCACCATCGCCGAAATGATCTGTTCCATGGTAACCCCTCGCGGGAAAAAATAAGTATCGGGGAACAAATATCCTTCAAGCGTTGCGGCTTCAATACCGTTTTTGTGTGCCAGGGCGGAGTCCATGGCTGTTTTGATGAAATCGATTTTTGAGCCGAATTTGGCCTTTTCCACCAGCGCAGCGATCTGAGGGATGCTGTAGCCTTCCGGAACGGTAAGTTTGTGAAGATTGACTGCCCCCTTTACCATGATTTTCAGGATTTGACGGGGCGGCATGCCGGCAGAGAGGAGATATTCCCCGGCCTTGAGACGTTTATCAAAACCTTTCATGCGGGCTATTAGAATAAACTTTAACCGACTTTTAATAAGACCTGTCTGCTGGAGAATATCGGCGGTGGCCCTCAGGGTTTGCCCCGGACGTACATTGAAGATGACATTTTCTGAGGTGTTGGCTTTAGCGGGCGTATCAGCGTAAATGCGGAGTTCAAGAATAAGCCCGATTGCTGCGCAAACAACGATAAAAAGAGAAATTAAGATAAAGAACAGGGCCTTTTTCAATCCTAAATGAGCTCCTTTCGAGTGAAATGGATTTATAACCTGGAGAAGACAAGACTCCCATGATATGAGCTGGTTTTTTTTAACCCGGAACGTTGAAGCCTGAACCGTTTAACCTTGACGTGGCCGCAAAAAGGCACAAAAAGCACAAATAATAATTTTATATTTAATAATTATAATATGTTATAAGATCAAAATTTGATAATTTTGACTTTTTACGAGGTTGTCAACCTTGATACAAGCATAATAAAAAATACTGCCTCTTGTCAAAGGGGTAAACCGGGCAAGTGAAAAATAGCCGTAACATGCATGACAAATGCCGAATGTAGATTGACGAATGTCGAATTTAGCAATTCTTTCCATTTTTTATTCTCATTTTATCTGTGTTCTAATTTGTTTATTAAAAAGCACGAAATCTCTTTTGCATCCTTTTCGTGTTTTCGTACTTTCGCGTTTTCGTGATGAATCTTTCTTTTTGGGTTACGGTTTATCCGGAGCTACCCATTACACCCTGCGGTACCGATTTCAATGGCGGTTTTGCTTGACAATGGCATGTTAAATTAACTAATGTCAGATGTCGTTATTGGGTTGATTGTTGATGGGTAAAGTGGTTGAAACTAAATCTTGTGAGGGATGGTTTATGGGGAAGCCAAAATTAAAGCAACACCATATCAATCGGGATTGGTGCAAGGGCTGCGGCATCTGTGTCGAATTCTGTCCGAAAAGGGTTTTAGAATTGGATGACGAGGACAAAGTCAAAGCGGCGCGGCCGCAGGACTGTATCTGCTGCAGGCTTTGTGAAATGCGATGCCCGGATTTGGCAATTGAAATCGAACTGGAAGAGTAGGGTGTTAAGATGCGTGAAAACAAAAAATTCGTTCAAGGCAACGAGGCCTGCGTCGAAGGCGCACTGTACGCCGGGCTTGATTTTTTTGCCGGTTATCCGATTACACCTTCAACCGAGATAGCCGAGATATTATCTTACCGGCTCCCCCGGATCGGCGGCAAGTTTATTCAGATGGAAGATGAGATTGCTTCGTTGTGCGCTATTATCGGCGCTTCACTGACCGGTCGTAAAGTCATGACAGCCACCAGCGGGCCCGGTTTTTCATTGATGCAGGAAGCCCTTGGATATGCGGTTATGGCTGAAATTCCCTGTGTGATCGTCAATGTTCAGCGTGGCGGTCCCTCCACCGGAATTCCGACCCACGGCAGCCAGGGGGATGTCAACCAGGCTCGCTGGGGAACCCACGGGGATCATGCCATCATTGCGATGACGGCTTCAAACCACCAGGACGTCTTCGCGGTGACGGTGGAAGCCTTTAACCTGGCCGAAACCTATCGGACACCCGTCATACTTTTATTTGACGAGGTAGTGGGCCATATGCGTGAGCGCCTCGTTATACCCGAACCGGACGTGATTGCCCTGGTGGACCGGCTCAGGACATCTGTAAAAAAGGGCGTGGATTATCATCCCTATTTGCCCAGGGAAGATGGACGTCTTCCCATGTCGGATTTCGGCGGTGTTCACCGCTACAATGTTACCGGATTATTTCACGACATGTGGGGATTTCCGTCCGCCGAACCCCGGGTGGTCCACGGCCTGCTGCACCATCTGGTGGACAAGCTCGAAAATCGCAGCAGCATTCTCGCCCGGTATAAAGAATATTATCTGGAAGATGCGGAGCATTTGCTGATTTCTTACGGCTCAGCGGCCCGTTCGGCGCTGCATGTTGTGGAAAATAGACGGTCGAGAGGAGAAAAACTCGGACTTTTGGAATTGCAGACGCTGTGGCCCTTTCCCGAGAACATTGTGCGCGAGAAATGTGCCGGAAGCAAATCCGTGATTGTTGTGGAACAGAACATGGGACAGATTCTCAGGGAGGTGAAACTGACGGTGGATGAACCGCAAAAGGTATTTCTCGCCAACCGCATCGACGGTGTTTTTATCACCCCGGCGGATATCATGAACATTTTTCGAATAATCCAGGGAAAGGGGGTTTGAAACATGGCAGTTAAAGATTACCTGAGGGAAAGATTTTTTCCGCACCTGTGGTGTGCCGGCTGCGGCCATGGGATGGTGCTCAACGGACTGCTGCAAGCCGTCGAAAAACTTGGCATGAGCAAAAATGACATCGTGATGGTATCCGGTATCGGCTGTTCCGCAAGAATTACCGGCTATGTCGATTTTCATACGCTGCACACCATCCACGGCCGGGCGCTGGCTTTTGCCACCGGCGTGAAAATGAGCCGGCCGGAGCTGAATCTTATCGTTCCCATGGGTGATGGCGATGCTTTGGCCATTGGCGGCAATCATTTTATCCATGCGGCCCGCAGAAATATTGATATTACGGCCATTGTCATGAACAACCGAATTTACGGAATGACCGGAGGGCAGTTTTCGCCCTTGTCGGGTCCCGGCATCCGGGCGACAACCGCACCTTTTTCCAATATCGACTACAGCTTTGATGTGGTGGAGTTGGCAAAGGCCGCCGGTGCTACATTTGTGGCTCGTACCACCAGTTATCATGTTCAGCAGATAGCCGATATCATCAAAAAAGCCATCCTGCACGAGGGGTTTTCCGTGGTGGAGATTCTAAGCCAGTGTCCGACGTATTTCGGGCGCAAGAACAAAGCCGGTGATGCCGTAGATATGGTGAAGTGGTTTAAAAGCCATACTACCCCCATTGGTTCCAAGGCAAGGCAGGAAAATCCTGATTTGATTGAAAGGGGTATCTTTGTGCAAACTGAGAGGCCGGAGTACTGCAGTGAATATGATAAAATCGTCGAAAAGGCGGTGGGAGGACAAAACTAATGGAAAGATGCAGGATGGTATTTTCAGGCTCGGGGGGCCAGGGAGTCATCACGGCGAGTATTATTCTCGCTGAAGCAGCCGTGCTGTATGAAAATCTGAACGCTGTACAGTCTCAGTCATACGGCGCTGCGGCACGGGGAGGCTCCACCCGATCCGATGTCATTATTTCCGATTCGACGATTGACTATCCCAAGGTAATTCAACCCAATGTGCTGGTCTGCCTTACCCAGGAAGCCTATAACAATTTTTATCAGATTATTCGTCCCGGGGGATTATTGATTACCGACACCCGTCATGTAAAAACCCAGAAAAAAGTTGATGCCCAGCAAAGAGAACTGCCCATGTACGAAAGCGTTATGGAAACAATCGGAAAGCCGATCGTTTTTAACGTCTGCATGCTGGGAGCGGTGACGCGTATGACCGATCTTTTAGCTCCCGAGTCCATTATGAAGGTTCTTGAGACTCGGATTCTGCCGGATTTTCTGGCCATGAACCGGCAGGCTCTGGATTTGGGGCTGGCCCTTGGCGAGCAGTTTAAATCCTAACCCGGACAAGCCCAAACCGGAAATTTTTTAATTGCTGAAACCCAACCCGGATAAACCGGAAAGAATAGCCACAAAGGCACCAAGACATAAAAACAAATTTTTATTATAATTAAACTTCGTGTCTTGGCGTCTTGGTGGCAAAAACATTTTGTTAGATAAATCCTTCGCAAACATGATGTGATTTCAATAAATAGATACTAAATTTGGCGCTATGCGCTTGAAAGGGTTGGAGTAGAAAATTAGATTGCAATCAAGCGGATTATACGATATGCAAAGACATATTTTTATTCTAACTCAATTCATAAGCCACCCCGACCTGTCGGGATGAGAATTTAAAAGGTTCTACCGTTAACCGCGAGGGCATGCTTGACGGGTGCAAATCTGATCGATGCCGGCGGCTTATGAATTGATATCGATTTGTCTCAAAATATTGTCATCACCGCTTTTTGCTTATCACCATGACTATCGTTTCGTCAGACGAGGATCAAAATAGTATATAATCGGCTTTCCGATCTCGATTTTAACAAAATCAGGATGGGATGGATTAAGCAGGTAGTTATATTCATCAGGCACAACTATGCTCGGCACTCTTAAAACTGCCGAGCTTTGCTTTTTGACCCAGTGATCGCCGACGGCTCGCGTGGATGGGGAAATTGGGCGACTGTTCCAATCTTCTGGAAAATCGGCTGCGGACAAATCCGAAACAAGATCCAGGCCAATACGTGCTGAAATGCGTACATACTTTTGAAGCAGTTTTGGGGCAGGAAGGTTCACGATCATTTCAATGGACGCCAGCGCCAGGCTGTCGGCAGTATAGACAACAGCGACCCCTTTGCTGTTCCAGCGGCCGCCATGGATTCGGGCTCCATCACCCACAAAAGCTTTATCTTTATAATTAGCGCTGACGATTCTCCAGGCGGTGATCATCAGGTAAACACCCCATGTTCGATGCGGCCTAGCAAATCTTCAACCTCTTGCGCTCCCAGTTCGGTGTCCGCATACTGCAGGGGGATAACATCTCCTAAGGCCCAAGAAGGCTCCTTAAGCCATTTACGAGCCATCTGAGGGTCTTCAAATACCTCTACCGCCTTGTCATACAGGCAAGCAAGTCGAAATAGCCGTTCTGATTCTTCAAATGAAAGCCGTCCGGCATTTTTACGTCGTGTCAATGTTGTGATGGCAATGTTCAAAACCTTTGAGAGCGTCTTTTCGGAAACATCCAGGTTCTTGCGAAGCCTTTCAAAGGCACCTGCCGGTAATCCCTTTTTAATCTTCGAAATGATCATCGCGCTGTTTTGTGGCTTTAAACCTATGGACGCACCATACATTTTTCCAATCTCCTTTTGACCATTTGGTTATATTATAATGGCCAAATGAAGTGATGTAAAGGCCGAAAACAAGAAAACAAGTTAGGGGCCTCGCCCCAATTGGAACGTTGGAATTCTGGAATAGTGTAATAATGGGTTCTGGGTTAGTGGAATGGTGGGTTTAGAGTATCAAAACAAATATAATTGTATTGATTTTCTCGTAATAGCGGCGTAGTTTCCGGCGTGAAAGCAGAAAATAGATGTCTGACGGACATCATCAAAAAATGTAGCTACAACATTTTTTGTAGAATAGACCTTTTTCCGCTTTTCAAACCCAGTCTTTCAACATTCCACTATTCCATCATTCCATGCGGCTTACCAAGCGAATAGCCGCAAAAAACACCGTAGTTTCAATATATTATAGAAATTCCGAAACGTTGAATTATTGCTTCCAGGTCCTGCGCAAAACCCGCAGCCAGTTTTCATGGGTTATTTTGCGCAGCGCATCCTCGTCGAAACCATGATCGTGCAAAGTGTTGATAAGTTTCGGCATCCCCGTTACATCCCCAAGATCGAGCGGCATGATGGCGCCGTCAAAATCGGAACCGAAAGCCACGTGCCCGATGCCAATGCGCCGTGCGATATAGTCGATGTGGCGCACAATTTCAGAAAGCGGCGTATCCGGCTCCAACCGCCCGTCTTGACGTAAAAATCCGACATGAAAATTGACTCCCACGACCCCGTCCGATTCTTTGATGGCATCCAGTTGTTTGTCGGTAAGGTTCCGGGTCGAAGGACAGAGGGCGTGGGCGCCGGCATGGGTGACGATCAGCGGTGCGTGGGAGATTCCGGCCATATCCCAGAAACCCTGTTCGGTGATATGCGCCAGGTCGATTGAAATCCCCAGGCGGTTGCACGCTTTTACCAGTTGCCGGCCGGCATCACTCAGACCCGGTCCGGTATCCGGAGACCCGGGAAACTTGAAGGGAACCCCGTGGGCGAACACATTGGGGCGGCTCCAGGCCAGGCCCAGGGATCGCAGTCCGGCCTGATAAAAGACTTCGAGGGCATCCAGGTCCGGGTCAATGGCTTCGGCACCCTCAAAATGCAGAACCACGGCGATGACTTCCCGGGCCAAAGCTTCTGTCAATTCAGCGGCGGTTCGGATGACCTTGATCCGCCCCTCGGATTCCGCCTCGAGACGGAACAAGCCGGCCATTCCCTTGATGGCAATTTCCCGGGCGTAAGTGAGATCGAGGGCCGGCGGCAAAGGCATTTCATACTCCGTTGCCGCTGAGTCCGGCCTGGCACCCGGGAATCCGTCGGTGGAAGAATTTGAGGGAACAAAAATCGCAAAAAAACCGCCGGCAAATCCAGCCTGCCGCATGCGCGGCAGATCGATATGGCCCTCAGCGGTGCACTCGAAAAAAGCGCGTGGTTTGCCGGTTTTGGGTAAATAGATGCTTTGCAAGGCATCATTGTGTCCGTCGAAAATGGGCAGCTTATGGTTGATTGTCATGGTTAAACCTCAATGGAATGACGAAAGACGAATGATAGATTAAATTGTGAATTCTTTGCATTTTATGAAAAAACTTGCTTCACCACGAAGAACACGAAGTTCACGAAGAAACCGTAAGGCCAGATATTCAATTTTTATCTTTGTGTTCTTCGTTCGCATGGTTTGATTTAATTTTGATTCCCCGGTAAAGCGGGATTTACGCTCCGCGGCAACCCCGCGAGCGGGATCACGGCTGCGCTTTCCCGGGTTGGGTAGTATCAAATAACTATCAAGGTTTGCGGGTCTTGTAAATAGGAGCGTAACCGACCCACAGGCAAACGTCAAAGCTGATAATAACGATGACTTGGGGTCTTTAATGCCTTCTTATGTTCTGAACCTTGAACTCTGAACCCCGAACCTGTGAACGATTACGATAATCATCATATCATGTTGACCACAAGAGTGTTAGGTGTTACGTAGATATCCGGGTCCAGAGGATCCTGCACTGACCCCTCCCAGAAAGGGAGTATTGGTTTTATTACATACGAGCGGCGCCTCTGGCCAAAAACGCGGCCAGTTTAATCATCTATAAACCGTGCCGTTTTGGGGGTAGTTTCATATAAGCGCCTTGTGAGCTAAAGTGCCTAAACCTGATCCTGTCCACCCAATGATTTTAAAAACCGCACAGAAAGGAGAAAGCATCATGATGAAAAAGCTTATTTTGGGGATGGTAGCCTTGCTTTTGCTCTTAGGTCCGGGCTTGACTCCCGGGGCGGATGCCGCCGATCGCAAAGATGTTCTGGTCATCGGCATGCCAACCAGTGACATCATCTCCCTGGACCCCGCCAAGGCATTCGAGTTTTCCGGGGTGGGCATCGATGCCCAGATTTACGACCGCCTGCTCGATTTTAAGGCGGGACAATTTGATAAGCCCGTACTCTCTTTGGCAGAGTCCTATGAGGTTTCGCCGGACGGCAAGACCTGGACATTTCATCTGCGCAAGGACGTAAAATTTCACAGCGGCAACCCCCTGACGGCCGACGATGTCGTTTATTCATTCCAGCGGGTGGTCATATTGAAAGATCAGCCCTCTTTCATCCTGACGCAATTCGGCATTACACCGGATTCGGTAAAGGCGGTTGATAAATACACAGTTCAGGTAAGCCTGGATAAAAAATATGCCGGCGGTATTTTTTTTGCCTGCCTGGCCGCCGGTGTGTCCAGCATCGTGGACTCCCAGGTGGTCAAGCAACACGTCCAAAAGACCGACAAATATCCGGACGGCGATATGGGCCTTACCTGGCTGGCCCGCAACTCAGCCGGTTCCGGACCGTTTATCCTGCGCAAATGGGCCAAGGGCGATCGGGTTATTCTGGATGCCAATCCGAATCACTTCAAGTATCCCCCCAAAGTCAAGCGGGTGGTGATCAAAGAGATCGTGGAAGCCACCAGCCGACGGCTGCAGGTGGAAAAAGGCGATATCGACATCGGCTGGGAGATGTTTCCCGATCAAATCAAGGAACTCAAGAAGAATCCGGATCTGCGGATCGAAAGCTCGCCGGCCACCATGATTATTTATGTCGGAATGAATGTGACCAAAGGTCCGCTGAAAGACAACCGGGTGCGCACGGCCATCCGGCATGCCATTGACTACAAGGGTATTATCGACAATATCATGGGGGGTGCCGCCAAACCGATTAACACTTTCATTCCCGAAGGGTTTGCCGGCTACGAAAATACCGTATATTACCGTGAGGATCTCGACAAAGCCCGCCAATTGATGGCGGATGCGGGGTATGCCGATGGTTTTGAGATCTCCATGGATCACGGCGATCAAACGCCCTTTCCTGAAATCGCCCAGGCACTGCAAAACTCCCTGGCCCGCATCGGAATTAAAGTCAAGCTCAACAAGCTGATCTCCGCCCAACTCTGGCCCAAATACCGCGCCCAGCAGCACGAATTGATTCTGGCCCGCTGGGGACCGGACTACGTGGATCCGCACACCAATGCCCAGCCCTTTGCGGATTACAAAGCCAAGCAGTTGTGCTGGCGCAATATGTACTACAATGATGAAACCTCCCGGTTGATCCAGGAGGCCGGTCAGGAAATGGACGACGCCAAGCGCATTGGCCTGTATCAAAAGGCCAACAAGATCATCCAGACGGAAGGCCCTTATGCTCTGTTGTATCAACCCATGTATGAACATGCGGTACGCAGCAATATCGGCGATTTCTATGCGGCGCCCACGTTTGATCTCTGGAAATTGTATCCGATTACCAAGAAGTAAACGATACTAACCGTTACAGGTTCAGGGGTTAAGAAAGGTAACCCCCGTGTGAAACTACATGGAATGACGGTTGACGAATAGTGGATGCCGCTTCGCTCTGCTTTTTTTAAAAAATAAAATAGAAATAATTCCTTATTCGATGTCGGACGTTCAATGTTGACAATCCCGTAAAAAGTCAGAATTCTAAAATTTAAATCTTATAACCTATTGAAAATATTAAATGTAAAATTTTATTTTTGTGCCTTTTTGCGGCCACATCAATGTTCGATGTTCATCAGTTATTGGACCGGCCGTTTTTTTGGCCTACGGCCGGGCTGAACCTGTGAACGCCTATAATTTTTGAACCGTGAGGTAAATGATTCAATACATTTTACGTCGTCTGGTCACCCTGGTCATTACCTTGCTGGGGATAATGGTGGTGACCTTCTTTATTTCCCTGGTGGTACCCCTGGACCCGCTGGCCGCCATCGCCGGTCCCCAGGCCCCCCAGGAAACCGTCGACCGACTGCGCACCCTCTACGGATTCGATCAGCCGATCTACGTGCAGTTCGGCCGTTATATGAATCGGCTGCTGCATGGCGATCTGGGGACTTCCTTCCAGACCGGCCGCCCGGTGCTCGAAGACATCCTGCAATATTTTCCGGCAACCATCGAGCTGGCAACCCTGGCCTTGATTATATCCATCCTCGTCGGGATTCCACTGGGGGTTCTCTCCGCCGTTTACCGCAATTCGCCCATCGATCACTTCTCCCGTGTTCTGAGTCTGATCGGCGTGTCAATGCCGGTTTTCTGGCTCGGCCTGGTGATGTTGCTGATCTTTTATTTCAAGCTCGGCTGGTTTCCGGAGCCCGGTCGACTGGATATCATGCTCATCGAACCCCAAAGAGTCACCGGTTTTCTGCTCATCGACAGCATCCTTGCCCTGGATTGGGAAGTGTTTTGGGATGCTATAAAACATATGGCGCTTCCGGCCACGGTATTGGGCCTTTATGGTCTGGCCGGCATTGCGCGTATCGTGCGCTCCAGCATGCTCGATGTGCTTTCCCAGGAATACATCAAGACGGCCCGCATCAAGGGTTTGAATGAATTTTTAGTCTTGACGCGGCATGCCTTGCGCAATGCCCTGGTACCGGCCGTTACCATCATCGGTCTAACTTACGGAGGACTGCTGGAGGGATCCGTGCTGACGGAGACTATTTTTGCCTGGCCGGGATTGGGCCGTTATCTTGCCACCGCATTTCTGACGCTGGATTTGAATGCGGTTGTCGGCGGCACCATGCTGGTTGCCCTGACATTTTCCCTGGCCAACCTGGCCGTCGATCTTACATATGCCCTTTTGAACCCGAAGATAACCCTGGCGGAGGCATGAACATTACTAAAACCCTGGACAAAGGTGAAGCACGTCGCCAGCGCTGGAAAGCGCGATCGCGTTATTGGAAAGACAGCTTTATCCTGTGGCGGCGCAATCGTCTCATGGTGGTGGGGACCGGCATTATCGTGTTTTTACTACTGGTGGCCGTTTTTGCACCCCTGCTGGCCACCCATGATCCCTATGATCAGATTTTATCGGATCGGCTGCAGCTGCCCTCGATCCAACACTATTTCGGGACCGATAGCCTGGGTCGGGACATCTACTCGCGGGTGATATTCGGCTCCCGTGTTACCCTGAGCATTGCCGTTCTGGTTGCCGCTATCAGTACACCGCTGGGGTTGGTGATCGGGGTGCTGGCGGGATGGTTCGGCAAAGCCGTCGATGAGATTTTAATGCGCTTTTCCGATGTTTTTCTGGCGTTTCCCAAACTGATCCTGGCCATTGCCTTTGCCGCGGCGCTCGGTCCCGGCGTGGAAAATGCCATCGTGGCCATCTCCATCGCCAACTGGCCGAGTTATGCCCGGTTGGCCCGGGCCGAAACCCTGAGCGTGCGCAACAACGACTATATTCAGGTCATTCGCAGTATGGGAGCCGGCAACCTGCGTATCATGGTGGGACATATCACCCCCATGTGTATGTCTTCAATTATCGTACGCCTGAGCCTGGACATGGGTACGATTATTCTAACCGCGGCCGGGCTCGGGTTTCTCGGCCTAGGTGCTCAGCCGCCGGTACCGGAATGGGGATTGATGGTAAGCGATGGCCGCCAGTTTCTGGTGGATCAATGGTGGGTTTCAACCCTGCCCGGGGCTGCCATCCTCATCGTGGTGATGGGCTTTAATCTGATGGGCGACGGCATTCGTGATATTCTGGATCCGCACCAGAGGCAAAGCTAAAAGGAATTGGGAATGCGGAATGACGAGTGACGAAGGATGGAATCGCTTCGCTCTGTCTTGTTAAATAAGTCGCTCGCGCAGCGCAGGTGCTGTGTGTCGCTCAATCTTGACAATCTCATAACCTATTGTAATTATTAAGTTCAAAATCTTATTTATGTGCTTTTTGTGCCTTTTTGCGGCCATGTCAATTTTTTTAGTAACTTAAAAATGATAGAATACCTTAATTCGTCATTCCATCCGGCTTCCTGCTCGGAAGAATTTGCTATCATAGGTAGATAATTTTCTTGATTATTGAACCCCTATTAAGAGTACAGGATCTCAAGGTACACTTTTATACCCTGCGCGGCGTGGTCCACGCCCTGGAGCGGGTTTCGTTTGACCTGAACCGTCAGGAGACCCTGGGGCTGGCCGGAGAAACCGGCTGCGGGAAATCGGTAACCGCCCGATCCATTTTGAGGTTGATCGATCCGCCCGGGCAAATATTAAAGGGTCGCATCCTCTTTGAAGGTCAGGATCTTTTATCCCTCGATGAAGCCGCCATGCGCAGGGTTCGGGGGGGTGAAATTTCGATGATTATGCAGGAACCGAAGATGTCTTTAAACCCCGTCATCAGGGTAGGCGATCAGATAGCCGAAACCCTGATAACGCATGACCGTTCCCTTAACCGGCGCTCGGCACGCAGACAGGCAGTGGAGATGCTGGCTCAACTGGGTATAGCTGATCCGAGCCGGATGTCGCGGCGGTATCCACACGAATTGAGCGGTGGTATGTCCCAACGAGTCATGATTGCCATGATGCTGGTTACCAGTCCAAAGCTGCTGATTGCCGATGAGCCGACCTCGGCCCTGGATGTCACCATTCAGGCCCAGATTCTGGATCTGATCAAAAAATTGATCCGGGAAATTAAAACGTCTGTCCTGATGATTACCCATGATTTGGGGGTGATGGCCGAAACCTGCGATCGCGTGGCGATAATGTATGCCGGGGACATGGTGGAAATGGGTTCGGTTCGCAGCGTGCTGAAAAATCCACAGCATCCCTATACCCAGGGGCTTTTGCAGACGGTTCCCGACAGAGCCAATCCGGAACAGCCTCTTTTCACCATCAGGGGAAATGTCCCCAGCTTGCTTGAACCCCAAATCAGCTGCAGGTTTGCTCCGCGGTGCGACTATGTTATGGCGCGCTGCAAACGCGAGATGCCACCGTTTTTTATGCTCAATGGGGATCATCAGGCCGCCTGTTTTCTCCACAAGGGGCACTTGGAGGCGGAGAATTGACTATTTAATGAATCGGTATGCTCTGTCTTTTTAAAATCGATCGTTCGACTCTGAAGCTCTCGATGGGCATCATTCCACTCCGGCGGATTGCCACAAAAGGCACAGCAATATTTTATTAACCAATCCTAAAATACGCATGACCCCAATGCAGACCCAAACAGAAAACCCAGCGACACCCCTTTTACGGATAAAAGATTTGCACGTGTACTTCCACATCCGTGAAGGCCTTTTGATGCAGCGCCATGCAACGCTTAAGGCTGTAAACGGTCTTGGTTTTCAACTAAACCGCGGCGATGTCTTCGGACTGGTGGGTGAATCCGGCTGCGGTAAAACCACCCTGGGCCGCGCCGTGGTCGGGCTTGCACCCGTGACCTCAGGTGAAATATATTTTAACAGCCACAGCATCGTCGGGTTAAGCGGGCAAAAAGCATACGAGCGGGCGCGCCATATTCAGTTGATCTTTCAGGATCCATACTCTTCCCTGCATCCGCGCAAAACAGTCAGCGATCTGGTGGGAGTGGGGCTTAAACTTCACCACCTGGCCACCGGATATGAAATTGACGAAAAGGTATTGGCTATGCTGAAGCGTGTCGGTTTCAGCCTCGAGCACATGTATCGCTATGCCCACGAGTTTTCCGGCGGACAACGCCAGCGCATTGCCCTGGTCCGGGCGCTTGTTCTGCATCCCCAATTGCTGATTTTAGACGAGCCTACATCTGCTCTGGATGTTTCCGTTCAGGCTCAGATTCTTAACCTGCTCAAAGAACTGCAACGTGAATTCGACCTGACCTATCTGTTTATTTCCCACGATCTGGGCGTGGTTCGATACATGAGCAACCGCATCGGTGTGATGTATTTGGGAAGCATGGTGGAAACGGGATTGACCCAGGATGTTTTCCGACAGTCCCAGCATCCTTACACCCGTGTTTTGCTGTCTTCCTTACCTTCACTTGATCCGGACGCACCCCACACCGGAATTTTGCTTGAAGGTGATCCGCCGACACCCATCGATCCGCCTCCCGGTTGTCACTTCGCGCCGCGATGTCCGGAAGTCAAAAGTCGATGCAGGAAAGATAAACCCGAGCTGAGACAGCACGGTGATGATTCTGCGCATCTGGCAGCGTGTCATTTTCCGCATTTAGCCTGACCCGGAGAATTGAAAATAGACACTCTTTTTTTTCTTGACCCTGTCAAATAATGTAAAGTATTCTTTCAAACGACGGGAGGGTTTACGGAGCCTATGGATCATACTGCAGATCAACGGCTAAAAGACAACTATCCAGGTCAAAAGAAACGCCGGGGTATTTTTCAGCGCCTGAGGGTCCGTGCTTTCTTCGTTTTGGGCTGGATTGCTGCCGGCATCGCCTGTCTTTTGCTGGTGGTTTTTGTGCTCCAGCGGTACCGCAAGTCCTCAATGTCGCTGTTGTCAGGTTTCAAAAGCGATCCAAAAATATTCCGCGCTAAAATACCGGAAGAGGTTAAAATTGCTCAGGATTTATTTCGCGGAAAAATTCCGGCTGTTGATCAACCGGTAAAACCGCAAAACAAAACTGAGAGCTTGTCACCGGTAGCGGAAAAGACAGTGCTATCTCAGAAAACTGATGTACCGTCTGAAAAAAGCAAACTGCAAAAGGAAACCGAATTTATCCGGCCGGCAGAAACTCAAACAAAGATTGAGACGACACCACTGCCGGCGAAAGCAGTGCTTGCTCAACCGGCGGAAGCATCGCCTGAAAAAAGCGAACCACAAAAGGAAGCTGAAGTTGTCCGCCAGGCAGAAGTACGACCGCAGCCTGCTAAGGAAGATGTCGCCGAAAAAACTGAAGAGAGGATCATCCACAACGAGAAGTGGCTTTTATCCCAAGAGCCTTCCTCTTATACGATACAGCTTATGGGTGTGCGCAAAGAAGCACTGTTGTTTGATTTTGTCGCAAGAAATCAATTGCTGAAAAAAAATGAGATTGCTTTTTATCAAAGCATGTTTAAAAGTAAACCTTGGTTTCAGCTGCTTTATGGCGTTTATGTTACCAAAAAAGACGCCCAATCGGCTGCTGATAATTTACCGCCGAAAATCCGCAAGTCATCGCCCTGGATTCGCAGGCTGTCTGCAGTCCAAAAGGCGATTCGAAGTAAAATATCGCCCTAGGGCCCTTTCCGGCGGTTTGGAGGCTTGAGGCCGGAGGCATAAGAATATCGAACATCGAATGTCCAACGTCAAATATTGATGGTTTCGTAAAAAGTTCGAAAAGAGCCAATTTTCAAATTTCGGAGTCAATAATTTCAAGAGCTTAGAAGATCGTAATTCGAGAATTTTGACTTTTTACGGGATTATCAGTATTGAATGAGAAAAAGGACGAAACAGAAATAGTCGTTTACGAAGGCTAAACGTAAATATACTTAACTCAATTTATCGGAGGTACCCCATGACCTATCGCTTACATCACATTCATTTAATCTGTCGGGATCTGGAAACGATGATCGGTTTCTTTACGGATGCCCTTGATGCAAAACTTGTAGCTCGTCGAAAATTTGGAACCGCCGACGGCGCAACCCTGAATCTTCAGGGAAACGATATCAACCTAAGAGTTGCTCGCGCGGATGAAGAGATAAGGGACCACCTGGCCCCATCCACCTATGGATACGATCATATCGGGTTGGAAGTGGATGATATTCATGCTGCCTGCGATGACCTGACCAAACGCGGCTATCAATTTTTCATGTCGCCTACAGATGCAGCCGGTTTGACCATTGCCTTTTTTAAGGGTCCTGAAAATATCACTATCGAACTGGTACAGGCTTAGCGCACAGTTTCACAAATACGGAAAAGAATCCGATAACCGCCAATTTAAAGGAGGTCACAATGAAGAAAGCCATCTATCCGAATCTTTTTAAACCCATGAAACTAAAGGGATTGAGATTAAAAAATCGTATTACCATGGCGCCGCTTTATCTGGGATATGCCGCTTCCGGCGGCACGGTATCTCCTTTGCTGCTTTATCATTACAAACTCATGGCCCAAAGTGGGGCGGCGATGATTGTGGTTGAAAATGCAAGCGTTACGGCGGGCGGCAGCGGTTCAGCGCGAACTATTCGTTGTGACCACAACCGGTACCTGCCCGGTCTTGAAAAACTTGCTGCGGCGATCAAGGATCAAAAAAGCCGGGCCTGTCTTCAGCTGAATCATACCGGGCGGTTTGCCCACGTTGCCGACCCGGTAGCACCTTCAGCGGTCGCTGCGTTTAAAAAAAATCCCCGGGCACTTTTGAAAAAGGAGATTGCAACGATTGCCAGGCAGTTTGCCAATGCCGCGTTGAGGGCTAAAAACGCAGGTTTTGATCTGGTGGAACTCCATGGCGGGACCGGTTATCTTCTGGCTCAGTTTGTATCGCCGCGAACCAATAAACGCACTGATATTTATGGCGGACCGCTGTCAAATCGCATCCGGTTTCCGCTGGACGTTTTAAAACGGGTTCAGGATAAGGTGGGAGATTTTCCGATCGGATATCGTTTCCTGGCCGATGAGTGGCTGCCCGATGGCCTGCAGGTAAGGGAATCCGCTGTGCTGGCCCAGGCACTGGGGCAAAACGGCGTTGCCTACATTTCGACCATGGGCGGAACCTATGAATCTTTTTATCTGCCCGAAGTCGTCAAACGCTCCAAAAAGCCGGGTTACATGGTGTCCCTTGCCCATGCCGTTAAAAAAAACGTGAAGGTGCCGGTGATTGCGGCCGGCAGAATTTCTACCCCTGCCAGGGCGGAATCAATCCTGAAAGCAAAAAAAGCGGACCTGGTTGGATTGGCCCGAGTTTTGTGGGTGGATCCGCAGTGGCCGCAAAAAGCCCGCCAAGGCCGGGATCGTGGGATTTTAAATTGCAGCCCCAAATGCGATGCCTGTATGCAACTGGTGATGCAGGGAAAGCCCGCCTTCTGCCCGAGATGGGCCCGGGAAAAACGGGCTGTCTATCGCGAGCTGTTTCAATAAATCAGCAAGCCCCAGCAGAGCTGGGGGTAGGAGGATGGCCCCTGAAAGGGACCGGGGCCACCTCTGCTGGGGATCGCTGATTTATATCAATTCATAAGCCGCCGGCATTGATCAGATTTGCACCCGTCAAGCATGCCCTCGCGGTAACGGTAGAACTTTTTAATTCTCATCCCGACAGGTTGGGGTGGCTTATAAATTGAGTAATTGTGTTGGCAATTTCTGACATCCGAGGCGTTTAAATGAGAAGATTGGTGTTTTTAATTTTTTGCTCCATCCTTGTGGTTTCCATCCCGCTAACCTCCTTTGCATCAAATAAGCACGTCAAAGTCGGCATCCATTCTGGATTTTAAAGGTAAAAAATTTACTACAAAAACGTCGGGGGAAGGCACCGGCCTTGGGCTATCCATGGTTTACGGTATCGTAAAAAACCACCACGGTCACATAGAATGCGATAGAGAGCCGGGGGCAGGTACCTGTTTCAGCATTTATTTTCCGGTTTTCAAGTCGGGCGGTGTAAAGGAAGATGGAGTATCCGCAAAAAAAGAAAAAATACCCACTGGAAATGAGACCATTCTTTTGGTTGAAGACGATGAGTCCATCCTGAATGTCTTAAGAAAAATGCTGCAGCATTTTGGATACACCGTTACCACCGCAACAAATGGAGAAAAAGCCATTGAAATCTACCTGGCAGCCCAAGAACGTATTGGTCTGGTCATACTTGCCTTAAATATGCCCGGAATGGGTGGGTATAAGTGCCTGGAGCGATTGCTTGAAATCAAACCGGAACTAAAAACTATTGTTACCAGCGGCTATACATCAGCCGCAAATTTTAAAAATATCCATAAAAACAGCACTTCCATATTTGTTGAAAAGCCCTATCAATTCGATGACCTGTTAAGGATAATAAGAGAAGTTCTGGATAGTCATCAGGAAAGAACTTAGCCGCCCTGCATCAACCCATACCATCGCTCCACAACAAACAAAACCCAGCTTGAAATCAACCAGGCTCCGGCAATGTTCATGATAAATCCGACGACAAGCATTTTTGAAAACGAGACCCCTTTGACACCGCCGAAGGCCAAACCGTTCACCCCCGTTGCGATGGGGCTCATAAAGGCACTGGTGCAGGAAAGCGTGATAATGATCAGCATTTCCAGAGCGGGAAAACCCAAGGTTTGGGCCAAAGGAAGGGCGATCACAAAAAAGCTGAGCTGAACGGCGGTATTGCTGAGTACTTCTGTTGAAAAGGAGGTCGTCAGAGCAATCAAAAAAAACAATGCAAACACGGATAGATCGGTCGGAATAATCAACGCGGCCCAGCCGGCAAAGAATTCGTGGACCTTAAAGGTATACAAAACTGCCGCCAGCCCCACCGCAATACCGACAAAAATAAACCCCTTGGTGGGCAGTTCATTATAACAATCCGCCAAAGTCAATAACACCTGCCTGGAATCCGTTTCGGGGCCGACTTTCACAGGTAAAAAGAAGAGAAACAAAATAAACAGCAAAGTCAGGATGCCGGAGATAAATAATATCAATAATGTTTGACCTGGAAAATGCATCATTAATAAAGATAAAATAAAGCATGACAAAAAGTAAAATACCGAGATCCAGAGGGTCAGGTTTTGAAACGGATGGTCTGCTTTTTCGGCATCAAATGGCAGTTGAATATTGTTTTTTTGGCTTTTCCAGGGGCGAAGTACCAGGCATAAAATCAAAGCGGCAATACATACAAAAATGATAACCAGCGGAATGCCCCAGACAAGCCACGATGCAAATGTCAGGTGCTGTATGCCGGGAACATCATTCAAGACGGCATAGGTCACCAGGATGCCGTTTGCCGGCGTGGCGGTGATTGAACCCATACCACCGATGTTGGCACCATAAATCGTCGCCAGGGCCAGCATGGTCGCAACACTCCTGGAAGGGCCGTTGGCCTCTTCGTAAGATCGCCGCAATAGTTCTAAAAGGGGCAGGAGGGTCAACACCGTTATGGCATTGGGAATGAAAAACGACAAAAACGCCGAGATGGCAATGAGGTAGAAAAGAATTTTGGTCATCGAAAGATGCTTTTTACCGATAAACCAGTAAACGATTCGATGGGGGAGTCTGGCCTTAATTATCAGGCGTGAGACCATAAAACCGCTGATAAAGAAAAAAATTAGCTGAATTTTATCCATGTCTCCTAATTTCGCGATGCGCTAAAGTTTATCGATCAAGATAAAACTAGTTTAGCAGCCGGCTCTTTTATGAAGAATTCAAAATGGAGGCAAGTTTTTCTTCAAGGTAGCTGAATCGGTTCGTGGCGTAGTAGTTGCGAATGTCGCTTTCCAGGATTGAACCCAATTTGACCTTAAAATCCCTGTCTTTAAAGTGGTACAGTTTTTTTTGAAACTTACTGTATTGTGCATTGGCAAGGGCGGGCAGCTTGACTCCCCGGCGGAGGAGAAATTCGATATCGAAGCAGTCCCTAACCTCCCCCCGGTTTAAGAATGCCCGAACCTTGTTTTTCATGGTTTGATCCAGGGTATGGGCCTTCAATACCACCTGTTTCGTGTTGAACCTGGAAAAGGCGATTTTTTCCTGGTAATCGCAGACTTTCATTTCTCTTCGTATTTCGATTTTTAACCGTTTGGGATAACGGCCAGACCGTAACTCGAACAGGAGCGTGAAGCGCTTCATTTGTGAATCGGTGATCTCATAGTTTTTCTCAAACACCTTGCGAATTTTGTCATAATAATCATTTTGCGATATATCCTTGGTAAACCAAAAATCAAGGTCGACTGAATAGCGGTTTAGCTCATGGCAGAGCCTCAGCATCGATCCACCGCCAAAGACAAGCGGCACCAGGATCCTCGCGCTTTTCATCAGGTCCAGAACTTCAATTTCAAATATTTCATGCTGTTGTAAAATATCCATGCTTGTTTAACCGGTTTTTTATTCTCAACGGAAATTCCATGCTGAGCCGTTTGATCTCGTCTCGGTCAAATTTCGCTACATCTAACGCTGATGTATCAAGTGCATAGCGGCCGTAGGACATCAAATATAAGGCGTCCAGAAGCGCCTTCTCAGGAGTTGCGATAAAAAAGCCCTTTTCTTTTTTAAATCCAAAATACAAATTGGTGGCGATTTTAGTATATTTAAAAATTTGCCCATTTACAGGAAGTTCCCTTGTTCTTTTAATAGCTATCGATTCAAAGAAATCCCTTTGTACCTGGGTCGTTATCTCGTAGTAGTCCAGAGCGGTCATGAGGGATATGTATGAAGGCGTTTGGCCCATATTCGCCAGCAAAAATTTTTGCTCTCTTGCTGCTGCGTTCCAAACTTCTCGCAGCACATACATGTTTCTTCTGATGCGAACCAGCGCTCCCTGCCCGACATAACGGCTGGCAGAAACGCGGGCGGAGGATTCACTGATTTCTAGAACCCTGGCGATGTCTTGATAGCCAAAATACAACTTGGGTATGTTTTTCAATTCCAATATTTTCATCAGATATAAATAATTAACATATTTGTTAATTATTTGTATTTAAAAATTAGCTAATTGTCAATTTTAAAGTTACGGGTACATGCGAGATCACAAACAAAAAGAACACATGCAATCCGCTCTGGTGGTGAAGCACATGAAATTTATCCTGAATAAGAGTTCAAGGGATCAGATGGGAATTATGCTCGATGTGCGGTAATCAATGTTGCGGCACTCTTGGCGCGAGCCCCAACTGTTTCACCCCCTGCAGGGGCAATGAAGACGGGTCTCAATAAGCAGCTATGCTTTTCTAATCCCTATCATTCTTTTAGGCTAACCTCATTTCTTAACTCACCCCGTAACAACGAAAACAGGATTCCGAGCGTACACAGCAAAGAAAAAATCAGAAAAGCCACCTGCACACTCTTCAGGAATTGGTCGTAATTCGAAGGTGAAATCGGCTCCCTGCCGATAAAAACAGCAAACACCACCATGGTGATGGCCATGCTGGCCATTTGCCCCAGCAGGCGCATGGTTGCCACCGTCCCGGAAGCAATGCCAAAGTACCGCCTCTCAACGGCACCCATAATGGCGCTCATGTTGGGTGACGAAAACAGGGAAAAGCCAAACCCGAGAAAAGCCAGTGCTAAAACAATTAAAACTTTGGATGTATCGGCTCCGATAAAGACAAAGGAGAACAGTCCAATGGCCGTAATCATCATGCCGGCTGATGCCATCAGGCGCGGCTCAATTCGATCCGAAAGCCGGCCCGCCAGTGGTGAAAAAACCGCCATCACAATGGGTTGGGCAATCAGAATTGACCCCGCAAACTGGGGCGGGATTCCCTTGATATATTGCAGATAAAGACTGAGCAGAAACGTCAGGGCGAATGTTGCCGAGTAGTTAATCAGTGCCGCCAGACTTGAAAAAGTAAAAAGCCTGTTTTGATTGAATAACTTAACCTCAAACACCGGATAGGGGACCTGCAGCTCAAGTCTGATAAAAAGACCCAGACCTGCAAGACCGGTGATGATCAGGTAAACAGCAACGGCTCGGGGCAACAGGGATGCACCGTAGATTAATATCAGAATTGAAAGACCGTAGAGAACACTGCCTCGAATATCCAGCGTTTCTCCCCGGGCATCCGCCCATTCGCCTTTTAAATATTTGAGGGTCATAAAGACCGACGCGGCGCCAAACGGCACCACCACCGCAAATATGCTGCGCCAACCCAGATAGCGGGTAATGAAACCACCGGCAAACGGTCCGACGGATAGCCCGATATAAACGGCGGACACATAGATGCCGATGGCCCGTCCCCGCCGTGACGGTGGGAAGATGGATGTTAGGATGGCCATACCGGTGGTAACAAACATCGCCGCGCCGATGCCCTGCAAAATTCGCATGACAATGAGCGCCTTTATCGAGAAAGAAAAGGCTGCCAGAAGCGATGACACTGTATATAAAATGACACCCAGACTAAAGATTTTCTTACGGCCATAAATATCGGCCACTTTACCGAAGGGCACTAAAAACACGGCCATGGCCAGCAGAAAAGATGTTGCCACCCAGCTCAAAACAATGGCATCGGTCAAGAATTCGGCCTGGATGGCGGGCAGGGCGACGTTGACGGAGGAGATTGTAAACGGTCCCATAAAGGACGTCAGGGTGGCGACAATAAGGGCCGGTTTTTCTAAAGATTTGTCAGGGGCCAATGCTTGTTTGCTCCAGTTCATTTTGGAGCCATTGTCGGATTTTCCTGACAACATGTAAAGAGAAAACTTGTAACTTTCACCTCCGCTGCCTTGCCATCTTGTGCCGTCGAAGCTTTTTGCTAAGTCGGGAGCTTTAGCGACGGTAGGTCAATTTCGCCTCCGGCGGACCGTGTTTTTAGTCTTGAGTTTTGCCATCAGCGGGACGGGCGGTGATCCCACGTCTAAAATATAACGAACTTATTAGTAGTTGAAATTTAGACCACATTGAGTATGATGCGGCTGTGAATTTCCAAGCACTTATTCACGATTCTGCGTTCTTCGCGGTTGACTGAATCCCCATGTTGCACTGTTAGGGTGAACTGTTACAACTGAACTTAAAAGGAGGCAATTCATGGATCAACACCAGGAGAAGTGGAACGAGAAAGTCGCCGAAAAAATCATCAAAAATCTTGAGAAGCGTCGCATGGCGGGCAGCTACACCGCCAGCGCCGCCAAGGCTAAAGACGAAATTATCGAGATGATCCCGCAGGGGGCCACTGTTTTCCGTTGTGGCTCGATGACCGCCGTGGGTATCGGCCTGTGGGAAGCCGTTGCCGCCCTGCCGAAAGTAGAATTGATTGATCCGTATCGACATGAATTGTCACCCGAGGAAGGCCTGGAACTTCGGCGTCAGGGGCTGACAGCCGACGTTATGATCGCCGGCACCAACGCCATTACCCTGGATGGGCGGCTGGTCAACCTTGACGGCATGGGCAACCGGGTGGCGGCCATGGCTTTTGGTCCCAAAAAAGTGATCCTGGTGGTCGGCATGAACAAAGTCGCACCGGATTTGGAATCGGCCGTTGCCCGGGTAAAACACTATGCCGCACCGGTCAACAACATTCGCTACGGGTTCAAAAATCCCTGTGTCGAGACCGGCTTGTGTTCGGATTGTCGCACCCCCCAGCGAATTTGCAATATCTGGAGCACGATTGAAGGCCATATGATCAAGGACCGGATTCATGTGAAGCTGGTGGGGGAATTC